>DUPW01000055.1 GCA_012838125.1 Papillibacter sp. | reverse complement strand
GATGGGCAAGGTCTGGGAGAACTCCTTCAGAGACGTTGACTTTATCACAGGTGTCAACGTCGTCGGTGTACTTAACGGCATTCAAATCATCCTGCCGCGCATCTTAAAGCACGGTGAAGAGGGCCATGTCGTCAGCACGGCGTCCCAGTCGGGCCTGTCCGTTGTTCCCGGCGCGGCGCTCTACTGCATGACGAAGGGTGCCATTGTCGCCCTCATGGAAACGCTGGCCTGCGAACTTGTGGGCACGAACGTCGGCGCCTCCGCATTCTGCCCGGGTCCCATCGTCGGCAACCTGAAGGACACGTCGAAAGAGGTCAGCGCTATCATGGGCGTTGAGGAAGACGCGCCCGCAGCGCCGCCTCCGCCGCGCCGCGTGGGTCCGGATCTCAGCCACATGCTCATGGATCCCCTTGAGGCCGGCCGCCGTGTGCTCCGCGGTATCCGCCGAAGCGACCTGTACATCGTCACACATTCCGAGTTTAGAGACGTGGTGAAGTCTAAGGGCGACGCGATGGTGCGCGCCTATCCGGACCAGCCCATCAACGAGGAATTTAAGAAGATGTTCAGCATCCTCACCGTAAACCCCATTTACGATACGCAGACCACGCCCCCCGCGCCCGACTGGAATTAGGTTAGCCTCTTAAATACACGTATGTAAGGAGAAGAAGTATGGCGAATTTCTTCCAGCTGTGGGAGAAGGAATCTCCCGAAACGTATAAGGCGTTTTTCGGCCTTGCCGGAGCCATTCAGAACCACGCGGGCCTCGATGAAAAGACCTTCCAGCTCGTCTACCTCGGCATTCAGGCGCACCGTGGCGCGAAGGACTCCGTCGCGGCCCATGCCGGCTTTGCCAAAAAAGCCGGAGCCACGAAGGAGGAAGTGCTGGGCGCCGTTCTCGTCTCGCTTATGACGGCCGGCATCAACGGCGTGAGCGACTGCCTTGAGGCGGCCGCAAACGGGTACGACAACGCCCCTGCGTAACGTCCCAATAAGTCAGATAAAGCGCCCCGCTTTCGGGGCGCTTTTAGCTTTCTGAAAGGGACGAATTTCGGGTCAAGAGCGTATTTACCTATTGTAATCGGAGCCGTCCTGCTGTATAATAAGCGGTGCTTAAAATCGAGTTTTTCACTGCGTTAAGTGGAAGCAACACTATTTGCCGGTGTGTCGGAATTGGTAGACGACCGCGACTCAAAATCGCGTGCTGTAATGGCGTGTGGGTTCGATTCCCACCACCGGCATGAAAAGACTGAAAAACCAGCCGTCTTCGGCTGGTTTTCTTGTATTTCAGGCAAAAAGCAGGCAAAAGCCTGCTTTTTTATGTATCCGATTTTACTTCTGGCTCCGATAGTAGCGGGAGAACTCCTTATCGTGCACCAGGATGTGGTCTTTGAGCCACCCGAACACCGTTTTGTTGACTTCCATTTTTACAAGGAGCGTGTCGCCATCGCTTTTAAGGCGCTCTTTGAGCTTTTTGATGATGTCCACGTACGCGTCGTGATACGATTTGTGCGCGGCGGCTTTTGGATATTTGCTCTTTTGATGAAGCGCCTGTTCGTCGTTAAAGTGGATGCGCACGTATTCCTCAAGGAACTCAAGCATTTCGTACGTTCTCTTTTCATTTTTCTGGTCAGTCAGCAGGTCGATGCGGCGGAACAGCTCCTTGTGCTGCGCGTCAATGCTCTCGATGCCGGTTTCCAGTGTTTTATCCCATAACATTATCAGTCACCCCGTTTGTTTATTCCCGCATAATGGTGTCAAAATCCCTCTTAAATTCCGCGATGCGGCTTACTATAATCATCGATAAAAACCGGCGGAAGAACAGGGACAATCGAAAAAATCCGGCGGTTAGTTAGCCTTCTTTCCGTGCGATAAACGCCGCGAGGGTTTTTATCGCCTCGGTATACCCCCCAAACCCTTTGCCCGCAATCGTTTTGATGCACGCTAAGGAGACGTATGAGACCTGCCGGAAGGGCTCCCTCTGGGAGATGTCAGACAGGTGCACCTCCACCGCGGGCAGGCCCGCGGCTTTGAGTGCGTCGAGAATGGCGATGCTGGTATGGGTATAGGCGGCGGGGTTTATGATGATGCCGTCCACCTCGCCGTAGGCCTGCTGGATACGGTCGACGATGGCGCCCTCGTGGTTGGACTGAAACAGCTCCACCGCCACGCCGAAGAGCCGTGCCGCGTCCCGGATATGCGCCTCCAAATCGGCGTACGTCCTGTTGCCGTATATCTCCGGTTCCCGAATTCCCAGCATGTTGAGGTTGGGGCCGTTAATCACAAGGAAAGTCATAGATACAGCAGCTCCTTTATCTTAAGTGCCGTCTCGGAAACGCTCCCACAGGACGCCACCGCCACATCGCTCCACGCCCTGTATAGCGGCAGCCGCTCCCGGTAGAGGGCTTTGACGCCCTGAGACTGGGAGAGAGGGCGGTCGTGGATGGGAAGGTCGGAGAGGGGACGCTCTAAAAACACCGTCACGCTGTTTTGCCGCAGGAGGGGGAGATTTTCCGGTGTTTTTACAATGCCGCCGCCAGTTGCAATCACCGCGCCGCTTTTTGCGGTAAGCTCCCGAAGCACTTCGTGCTCCATTTTGCGAAAGGCGGCTTCGCCCTCATGAGTAAATATCTCGGGAATGGGTTTTCCGGCGCGCTCTTTGATGATGGCGTCGCTGTCAAAGAAGGGGCGGCAGGTGATTTCGGCAAGTTTTGCCCCCACGGAGCTTTTTCCACAGCCGGGCATTCCAATGAGGAGGACGTTTTTTGCCAGCCCCTCCATGATGCGTGTGACGGACTCATTTACGCTGTCGGGGACAGTGCGCCCCGTAAACAGCTCCGCCGCCCGGGCCGCCTGCCTTACAAGCATGGGAAGACCGTTTATGCAGGGGATGCCGCGCCCTTCCGCCTCGAGCAGGAGCGCCGTTCTGGCGGGGTTGTAGATGATGTCCACCACGGCGTGCAGAGAGGAGAAATGCTCAAGCGAGACGGGGGCGGCGCCGTTATTCGGGTACATCCCCACGGGGGTGGTGTTTACAAGCAGCGCCGCGTCCCTGTGGCGGTGGAGGTTATTGTAATTGTCCTCGCCACTGCGGGAGATGACGGCGACGTCCCCCACGCCGAGGTCACGGAGCACGGCCCGAACGGTGAGGGACGAGCCGCCGCTTCCGAGAATGACGCATTTTTTGCTGCGAACGTCCACGTCCAGAAGGCGTAGAAGGTGCAAAAACCCGTCGTAATCTGTGTTGTCGCCGTAGAGTGAGCCGTCTGCGCGGCGGAGAAGCGTGTTGACGCTCCCGATGGCCGCTGCTTTCGGGGAAATCTCCGTGCAGTAGGGGATGACGGTTTTCTTATACGGAATTGTCACGTTCAGCCCCTCAAAGGCGCCCTTTTGGAGAAAGGCAGGAAGGTCCATCGGCGCCACTTCAAAGAGCCCGTAGAGGTACTCCGCACCGATTGCGCGGCCCAGCAGGGAGTGGATTTGCGGCGAAAAACTGTGGCCGAGCTTTTCGCCCAAAAGACCGTATTGCTTCATGGGTATCCCTCAATTCAAAGTCAGACGACTTCGCTATAGCTGCCCAGGTAACGGAAATCGTCGCAGGAGGACTCCAAATCCCCGATAAGCTGCACGAAGGCATCGGAGTAGACAGGGGTGTCCAGGTCGAAGTAGAACATGAACTCAAAGTCGCGGTCGGGAATGGGGCGGCTTTCCAGCTTGTTGAGGTTGATGCCTAAGGTGTAGAAGCGGCTGAGCACGCGGTAGAGGGAGCCGGGCTTATGGGAGATGGAGAGCAAGAGGCTCGTTTTGTCCGCGCCCGGGTAAATCTCCAAATCCTTCGAAATGCAGATAAAGCGGGTGTAGTT
>DUPW01000054.1 GCA_012838125.1 Papillibacter sp. | reverse complement strand
TTGCGGCAAATCTGCGTTATTTTACGCAGATGGTTTACGGTTTTTGCTCCAGCAGGCGCTGACCCAGCTCGTAGGCCCGCTTTAAGTCCTGTGGAAAGACTTCTTCGTGGCGGCGGCGCTTGTGCTCCTCGCTGATCATGCTGGCGTCGTACTTGCTGTAATCGTCAAACTGGAGCGTGTCGTTGGCTTCAATCAGCTCCGTGGGGCCCACGAAGGCGCCCATGGTCCGGACGACGAGGTCGTTGAGGGCCTTGTGGAAGCCTTCCTGGGGGGCGTTCGTAGTGAAAATCACGCCTACGGGCAGGCGCTTGGGGCTGATGACCATGCGCTCACGGTTGTAGGCGAGGCTGGCAAACCACAGGCGCTCTAAAAGGGCGCGGGTGCAGGCGGTGACGTCTGCGAAGTAGACGGGGGAGCCGATGATGAGGGCGTCGGCCTGCCAAATCTCCTCAAGGATGGGTTTAAGCGGGTCCTGTAAGGCGCACTTGCCGTAGCTTTTCCCGCCCAGGAGCTTACAGGCGAAGCAGCTGCTGCACCCTTTCACGTTCATATCGTAAATATGGTACAGCGCCGTTTCCGCGCCGGCGTCACGGCAGCCTTGGGCTGCGCTTTCCAGCATCTGCGCCGTGTTCCAGTTTTTGCGGGGACTGCCGTTAATGAGGACGACCTTCACATAAATCCCTCCAAAACAGGCGCCGTAAGACGCCGTAATCATATTACCCACCATTATACCAGATAGGGCGGGCGATGGGAATGGCTTTTCCCGTTACGGCGCAAACAGTGGCGGGGCAAAGGGCGGGAAATATATGTAAGGCTCGCCTTGAAGGCGAGCCGAATCGTCATGTCTTAGCGATAGAATCCGCCGAAAGGCGGCCTGCCGCAGCCCGGACCCCGGCATCTGTGCCCCGGTCCGAATGGAGGCCGAGGTGGCGGCGGGAATGGCCGGATAGGACGGTGACAGTCGCAACGCCGACGTCCTCCGAGCCCGAAAAGTAAATCAAACAGCATGAGTTCACCCCCTATCGGTATATGCCGGAGGGGGACAATTTGCGCCTGTTTCAGCTTATTTTCGGGGCAGGACCGAGATGAGATCCTCCCTCATGGCAAGGGCCGCCGCCCGGGCCGCTTCCATGTAGTCGCGCCCCTCGTGCCCCGTTTTCTGCCAGGCGCAGATAATGCCCCGGGAGGAGTTGACGATGGCACCGCCGCCGCGGTCGTCAAAGGCGGCGGCCACGTCCCCGGCCGCGCCGCCCTGGGCGCCGTAACCCGGCACGAGGAAGAAGGTGCGGGGCAGTTTCTCCCTGAGAAGCCGCAGCTCCTCCGGATACGTGGCCCCCACCACGGCGCCGACACAGGAGTAGCCCGAGGGGCCGATTGCCTCCTCCCCGAGGGCCATGAGAAGCCGTCCCACGATATCATAGAGTTTTTCAGAGCCGACGGACAGATCCTGCAGTTCTTTGCTGGAGGGGTTTGAGGTTTTCACGAGGGCGAAGATGGCCTTGTCGTACTTTTTGCACGTCTCGATAAAGGGGCGCACCCCGTCCGACCCGAGATAGGCGTTGATGGTGACGCTGTCGAAGTCGAAACCGGTGAGCAGGGCGCTTCCAATCTGCACGCGGCCCAGATACGCTGCGCTGTAGGCTGCGGCGGTGGAGCCGATGTCGCCCCGCTTGACGTCCCCGATGATGTAAAGGCCCTTTTCTTTGGCGTACGCCATCGTTCTCTGCATAGCGAAAACGCCCTCGGGCCCGAGCATCTCGAAGAAGGCGGACTGGGGCTTGACGGCGGGGACAATGTCGCAAAGGGCGTCAATAAGCCCGCGGCCGAACTCCTCGTAGGCGGCGGCTGCGGCGGCGAGGGTCTCGCCCTTTTCCGCCATGTGCCGTGCCATGATGTGGGGCGGGATGTATTCGGGGAGGGGGTCTAACCCGAAAACGGACGGGTTCCCCAGTGCGAAAATTTTCTCCTGAAGTCGGTCGATGGACATGATACACCTCTTTTTGTTCTCTCGTCATTTCGGCTTCGGGGGCGACTGTGCCTCCCGAACCGATTTACCTGCCGGCGTACGAGCCGGCGAAGATTCATCGCGCCGGCCGGGTCTCGGAGGACTCAATGGCGCCGCCCGGGCTAAGTAAACCGCCCCGTGGAGGGGCGGGTTTGGCCTTATAACCGCATGTACGCGGGGAAGCCGGTGGGGAGGGCGGAAGGTGCCGCTCACGTTTTGCAGGCGCACCTTTTATAGAGACAGAGCGGCCTAAGCTTGAGCCAGTCGGCTTTGCTCCGAGCCAGTTAATGCGGCTATGGCGCGCGTCAATCTCTGTACACGATGCGGCCTTGGCAGATTGTGTATTTGACCCGCCCTTTCAGGCACGTGTCGGCAAAGGGCGTGCTTTTTCCTCGGGAGTAGAAGCGGGATGGCGTCACCGTCCACTCCTCGTTTAAGTCGAAAATCACGATGTCGGCGGCGTCGCCGGGGCCGATGCGCCCCTTGTCGAGCCCTAAGATGGCGGCGGGGGCGGTGGACATGAGGTCGATGAGGGTCATAAGCTCAAGATGGCCGGGATGGTAAAGGTATGTGAGGGCCACGGCAAGGGACGTCTCAAGCCCTGAGATGCCGCTGGGCGCCTCCTCTAAGGGGAGGGCCTTTTCCTCGGCGGCGTGGGGGGCGTGGTCCGTGGCGATGGCGTCAATGACGCCGTTTTGAAGCCCCGTGATGATGGCAGAAACGTCCTTTTCCGTCCGAAGCGGGGGGTTGACCCGGGCGGCGGTGCCGTGGGTGAGGACTTCCTTTTCCGTGAGGGAAAAATAGTGGGGGCATGTCTCCGCCGTGACGCGCACGCCACGGCGCTTTGCCTCCTCGATGAGGGCGACGGACTTCGCCGTGCTCACGTGGGCGATGTGAAGGTGGGCCCCCGTCTCCTCCGCCAGCATCAGGTCCCGCATGACCATAATCTCCTCGGCGATGGCGGGGCGGCCGGGGATTCCCAGCTCTGCTGAGACGGCCCCTTCGTTAACAGCATAGTTCTGAACGAGGCTTAAATCCTCGCAGTGGCTGCTGATGACGTATCCCCCTGCGGCGGCGGCCATCAGGGCGCGGCGCATGAGGGCGGCGTCCATAACGGGCATGCCGTCATCAGAGAGGGCGGCGGCGCCAAACTTGATGAGAGATTCCCAGTCGGCGGGGGCCTTACCCTTTTGTCCGAGGGAGACGGCGGCGTAGGGCAAAACGTGGATAGGCAGGCTCTCGGTGCGCTCTATCAGCTCCGCCACAGCCTCCGGCGTGTCGATAACGGGGACGGTATTCGGCATGCACACCGCCGTGGTCACGCCGCCGGCGGCGGCCGCATGGGCGCCGGAGAGCAGGTCCTCCTTATGGGTCTGCCCCGGGTCCCTGAAATGGACATGGATATCCACAAGGCCGGGGGCGACGATCAGGCCCGAGGCGTCAATCGTCTCCGTAATCGGTGCATCGGCGAGGTGAGCGGGGAGGACTTTGCCGTCGGATACCACAAGGTCACGCACGGTGTCTGTTCCATGGAAGGGGTCCACCACACGACCGTTTTTTATCAGCAGCATACAGCGCCTCCTCTTTGCCGTTCATAATGGCAAACTCAAAATGAAAAAAGCCACGGTGTTTATGCGGCTTCTTTCTTCGTTGCGAAACAATTTCAAGAATTTCGGAAGAATTATATAAGAATAAACAGACTTTTGCAAGCAAATACTAGGAGAGCGCAGGCAGGCGCAGTTTTGCCTGAACGGCTTTAGGGCATTTCGCCCGACGCCGGCGCAAACAGAGAAAGAGTGCGCGCGCATCAGGCGCCGCGCTAAAATTAAAGCCGCTTGAGCGGCAGATTGGGGACGGATATGAACAAAAGCACAGGATTTGTAAAAGGAATGTCCATTGGTGTGATTACCGGCGCGGCTCTTGGTATGATTGTTGCGCCTCGCGGCAAGCGCGGAAAAAGCCCCGCCGGAAAAGCTCTCAAAGCAGCCGGAGAAGTCATCGACAGCATCTCCGGACTTTGGAGCTGACTGCTTTAGCGGGCACAAAGGGATAGAAAGTGCAGATTCTCGCCAATCTGCGCTTTTTATCTTTTTTGTGTACATTGAAATCCATACGCTCCAAGGGAGAGGGCTTACTCTGCGCTCTCTGATTTTTATGCCGCCTGCTCTATACATAACAGAAGCTAACGACATAGAAGCTAACGAGATAGAAGCAAACGACTCTATACGCAGGCGCCCGAAATACGCGGAGGGCCGAAAAGGGGCAGAGAAAACGGAATCGGCGCACAAAAAGAAAACGCAAAACGGCCGCACCGACTGTCTATCCGGGGCGGCCGTTTATGGCATGGTTTTCTTTACTGGGGCTGCTGGTTTTGCATTTTCTGCTTTGTCTGCTGGATTTTCTGCTGCTCGGCCTGTTCGACGGTGTACCAGCCGTGATTTTGCATATTGGTGAAAATGTCCGCCTGAATACAGTGTTCGTCGTTGAGGATGTTCAGCATGGTGGTGCGCAGCTGGGGGTTCACGCACTCGCCGGCGAAGGTGTTGTAGCTATCGGTGATATGCTTCTGGCTGAGAAGCGAGTCCTGAAGAATCTCCTTTTCCGTCATCATGGACTGAACCTGTTGCGTGTTCATCATGGCGCATCCCTCTCTACTGTAAGAATGTCATCAGCGTGTTGAAGTGCTGCTGATGCTTTTGGGCAACGTCGTTTAAGCACTGCTGAATCTGCGCATCGGTGCATAATGTGGCCATGGCCTTATACTTTTTCACGAGCGTCATTTCAGCGTTGAGTTGATCTTCCAGAGCGGTGAGCTCTTTTGCTGTGAGATTGGCCAAAACAATACCTCCTCATTGTTTTCGGCCTGCCACCGAAGGGTGAGCAGGCCGGTGATTCTGTATTATTATGTACGGAAACGAAGCCCATATTCTTGCAGTTTTATGAAACGCTGCCATCACAGGGCGAGGACGCCGTCGTTAATCTTAAACAGAATGTACTCTTTATCGGCAATCTGCGTGGGATAGCCGAAGCAGAAGATGCTCATGAGCGCAAAGGGCTCATCCGGCGAGAGGGGCACGGCCAGAAGGGTAAATCCGTCCTGCTCCGTCACGAGGGCGTCGGATATGGTTTCACGCTCTTCGTAAATCGTCGGGTCCTCAAAGAGCTGGGAGAGGGGCGGCGCCGGACGCCATCCGCCGATGAGGGGCTTTCCGAGGGCGGTATCATCCGCTGCGTCATCGTCAGGCCCTTCCGCGCCATCGTCGAAGTGGGGCGCGGTGTCCTCGTCGGATTCTTTCGCCGCCATGGCGATGTACTCGTCGGGCTCTTTTACCACGGTGGTGATGTGCGGTGCTTCGCGGGTGCTTTCATCGCCTTTTGCATCGGTCTGACCCACAGTCAGGCCGTCCTCCTGTGTGTCGGGGGCGGACTCCTGCTTATCCGCCGTCTCCTGGGACTGATTTTGCGCGCTCAGGGCAGAAAAGAGCTTGTCGAGGGCGGGGGTGAGGGCTTCGAGGAGTTTTGAATTGTCATTCAACGACTCTTGACTGTCTTTTCCGATGTCGCTCTCCGTCGTTTGCGGAGAGATTGCGTCGGATTTGGGGAGGGGAGCGGGGGCGGATTGGGGGGAATCCTGAGAATGTTCGAAATTTTGAGGAGATTTGGGTGAATCGGCAGGAAACCGGGTTAAAATATTCTCCGAATCCGCCGTTTTCAGCGCTTGCCCATCATTTTGCTCTGCGGAGGCGGCATAGGTTGAATCAACATTCAATACAGAGCTATCGTCTTTCACTTGCTCTTTGGGTGCAGGGGAAGGAATGCTCTTTTCCTTATCCGCGGTGTCCTGCGGTGCAGTGATGTCCGGCGCCGCTTTCTGAGCCTGCGGTGATGGGGCTGGGGGTTCTTTTTGACCCTGTTGCTGTGGGTCTGGGGGTTCATTTTGT
>DUPW01000053.1 GCA_012838125.1 Papillibacter sp. | reverse complement strand
TGTATGCATGGGCGGCGGTTGCGGCCCATGGCGATGTCGGAATATTTGTTATTGCGTTAAAGCACTGAGAATGTTACAATAGTACAAACTGTGAACACGTCCTGCTCCGCCCTGAAGCGACACGGGCTTAAGCGGGGCTAGAGATGAGATTAGAAGGTAAAGGATGAATGAGATGAAGAAGATCGTTGCACTGCTACTGTCGGTCCTTCTGGTTGTGGCGCTTTTTGCATGCAGCAAACCTAAAGACGAAGACAAGAAGGTTCTCCGCGTCGGCATGGAATGCGCCTATGCGCCTTACAACTGGACCCAGTCCACGGACGCTAACGGCGCCGTGCCGATTTATGAGAGCAAAGACTACGCTTATGGCTACGACGTCATGATGGCTAAATACCTCGCCGAAAAGATCGGCTACGAGCTGGAAATCCACAAGCTCGACTGGGACAGCCTGCCCGTCGCCGTGCAGTCCGGCGCCATTGACTGCGCCATCGCCGGCCAGTCCATCACCGCCGAGCGTCTTAAAAGCCTCGACTTCACCACGCCTTACTACTACGCCTCCATCGTCGTCCTCACCAGAAAGGACACGCCCTACGCCGACGCCAAGGGCCTTGCGGACCTCGCCGGCGCCACGGCCACGAGCCAGATTAACACAGTGTGGTACGACGTCTGCCTGCCGCAGATTGAAAACGTGAACATGCTGCCGGCGATGGAAGTTACCTCCGCCATGCTTGTTGCGCTCGACTCCGGCAACTGCGACCTCGTCGTGACCGATATGCCCACGGCGATGGCCGCCGTCTCCGTCTACGAGAATATGACACTGCTCGATTTTACGGGCTCTGATGATAACTTCGTCGTCTCCGAGGAAGAGATTAACATCGGCATCTCCCTGAAGAAGGGCAATACGGAGCTGCTCGAGCTCCTCAACGGTGCCCTCGGGGAGCTCACAGTGGAAGACTATGAGCGCATGATGGCCGATGCCATTGCCGTTCAGCCCTTGTCCGAGTAAAGGGCGGCGAGCAGGCGTCCCGGCTATCCGATACCGCTTGCACGGAACATAACAGCCTATCCGGCAGAAAAACGGGGGAGCGGCCGCTTCCCCGTAATTTCCTGAAAGGGGCTTAAGATGCCGAAGGATTATTTAGGTCGAATACTGTATTTTCTTGCAAATCACTGGGAATCGTTGCTCCGCGGCGCGGGTACGACTCTGCTTATTGCCGCGGTCAGCACGCTTATCGGCTGCATCATCGGTTTTATCGTCGGCATCATACAGACGATTCCGGTCAATAAAAAGGACAACCCTTTTAAACGGTTTGTCCTCTTTGTTGCGCGCGGGCTTCTTGTTATTTATGTGGAAGTGTTCCGCGGCACTCCGATGATGGTTCAGGCCGTTTTTATCTACTACGGGCTTCTCTACGCCGGGATTAAAATGACGTGGCTGTTTGCCTCGTTCCTCATCGTTTCGATTAACACCGGCGCGTACATGGCCGAAACCGTCCGCGGCGGTATTTTGTCCATCGACGAGGGGCAGACGGAAGGCGCCAAGGCCATCGGCATGACGCATTTCCAGACGATGCTCTACGTCGTTCTGCCGCAGGCGCTCCGCAATATCCTGCCGCAGATTGGAAACAACCTGATTATCAACATCAAGGACACCTGCGTCCTGTCCGTCATCGGTGTGGTGGAGCTGTTCTTCGCGTCGAAGTCCATCGCCGGTTCGTACTACGTCTACTTTGAGCCGTACACGATTACCATGGCGATGTACCTTATCATGACGGTGTTCTTCTCGCGCCTACTGCGCTGGATGGAGAAGAGGATGGACGGCCCGCAAAGCTATGACCTGGCCACAACGGACACCCTCGCCCATACGAGCGGGCTGTACAACTTTCCGGGAAAGGGGCGGAAAAAATGAGCGACACGATTCTGGAAATCCGCCACTTAAGCAAGTCCTTCGGCGCCAACGCTGTTTTGCGCGACATTGACTTTTCCGTCAATAAGGGTGACGTCATCTGCGTCATCGGGGCCTCCGGCTCCGGAAAATCCACCCTCCTGCGCTGCATCAACATGCTGGAGACGCCCTCCGGCGGCGAAATCCTCTTTCACGGGAAGGACATCACGAAAGAGCGCGTCAACGTCCCCGCCTACCGGGCAAAAGTGGGCATGGTGTTTCAGAGTTTCAACCTCTTTGCGAACATGACGGCTCTGCAAAACTGCATGATCGGCATGACGAAGGTGCAGAAAAAGGACAGGAAGACGGCGGAGAAGACGGCCCGCTATTATCTCGATAAGGTGGGCATGTCCCCCTATATCCACGCCAAGCCCCGCCAGCTCTCCGGCGGTCAGAAGCAGCGCGTGGCCATCGCCCGGGCTCTGGCCATGGAGCCGGAAGTGCTCCTGTTTGACGAACCCACCAGCGCCTTAGACCCGCAGATGGTTGGAGAAGTGCTCTCCGTCATGCGCAACCTCGCACAGGAAGGCCTCACCATGATTATCGTCACCCACGAGATGGCCTTCGCACGGGACGTATCCAGCCGCGTTGTGTTCATGCACAACGGCGTCATCTGCGAGGAAGGGCCGCCTCAGGAACTGTTTATGAACCCGAAAAAGCAGGAGACGAAGGAATTCCTCGCCCGTTTCTTAAACGGTTAAGTCCATTCGGCGTGTAAGGCCCCGAACTGAATACTTAAGAATAATCGCTCAAACAAGCCATGGTGAATACCATGGTGGCGTGAGAGCGATTATTTTAATGCAAAGAGGTGGGGCCCGTGCTCAAGCGTAAAGGTGCATCCCGCTATCCGGCGGGCGCTTACATACTGAAAACCCTAAAATGCCCCTTAATAAGGGGCGCGGCGGGGGAGGTGAGACGGTGACGGACCAGAACCAAACGCCCATCGCCACTGCACTGGAGCTGTTGCGCCACGCCCGCATCGTCCCCTTCGACGTGCCGGGGCACAAGCGGGGACGGGGAAACAGGGAGCTGACAGAGTTTCTCGGCAAACGCTGCCTTTCCGTGGACTTAAACTCCATGAAGCCCCTTGACAATCTCACCCACCCCGTGTCCGTCATTCGGGACGCGGAGGCGCTGGCGGCGGCGGCCTTCGGCGCACAGCACGCCTTTTTCATGGTGGGCGGGACGACCTCCGCCGTTCAGGCGATGATTCTGTCAACCTGCCGGCGAGGCGATAAGCTCATCCTTCCACGCAACGTCCATTCAAGCGTCATCGGGGCGCTCATTTTATGCGGCGCGGAGCCGGTGTACGTGAAAACACGGGCAGACAGCCGCCTCGGCATCGCCCTGGGGATGGCGGTGGAGGACCTCAAAGATGCCATCACGCGCCATCCCGAGGCGAAGGCCGTACTTGTGAACAACCCCACGTATTACGGAATCTGCTCGGATTTAAGGGAAATCGTTCGCATAGCGCACCGGCACGGTCTGCGCGTTCTCGTGGACGAGGCCCACGGGACCCACTTTTACTTCGGGGAGGGCCTGCCCGTCTCCGCCATGGCGGCGGGGGCGGACATGGCGGCGGTGTCCATGCACAAATCCGGCGGGTCCCTCACCCAAAGCTCCCTGCTGCTAACAGGTCCGGACGTCAATCCCCGGCATGTGCGGCAGGTGATTAACCTCACCCAAACCACAAGCGGGTCCTATCTGCTACTAGCCAGCCTCGACATCGCACGGAAAAACCTCGCCCTAAATGGCCGCGCCGTGTTTCGCCGGGTGAAGGAGCTGGCGGAGTACGCCCGCAGGGAGATTGAGCAGATTGGGGGCTATGCCGTCTTTTCAAAAGACCTCGTTAACGGCACCACGGTGTATGATTTCGACGAGACGAAGCTCTCCGTGAACACCTTAGGAATCGGACTTGCGGGGATAGAGGTCTATGACATTTTGCGGGACGACTATGAAATTCAGGTGGAGTTTGGCGATATCGGCAATATCCTCGCATATATATCCATCGGGGACACGATGAAGAACGTTGAACGGCTCGTCAGTGCATTGTCTGAAATTCGAAGGCTCCATCAAAGGCCGAAAGCGGGGCTTCTGGAGACGGAATACATCCCGCCGGAGGTGGTTCTCTCGCCGCAGGAGGCCTTTTACGCTGAAAAAGCCGCCGTGCCCATTGAGAAGGCCGGCGGGACGGTAAGTGCGGAGACGGTGATGAGCTATCCGCCGGGGATTCCCATCCTCTGCCCGGGGGAGCGGGTGACGCGGCCCATTATCGAGACCATTCTCTATGCGCGGGAGAAGGGGTGCCTTCTTACGGGAACGGAAGACCTCACCGTGTCCTATCTGAACGTCGTCAAAGGGGGCCTGTAGCCGTGGCGCTGTGGTTTACCGAGGCGCACACGCCGGATGTGCGCCTGTGCATCCGGGCGGAGAGGCAGATTTTCTCCGCAGAAAGCCGCTACCAGCGCATTGAAATTTTTCAGTCGCCCCAGTTCGGGCGGTTTCTCACTCTGGACGGCCTTGTGATGCTCACGGAGCGGGACGGGTTTATCTATCACGAGATGATGACCCACCCGGCCTTTGCTGTCGGGCCCGATATACGGCATGTTCTCGTGGTGGGCGGGGGAGACGGCTGGGCGGTGCATGAGCTGATTCGATACAACGGCGTGGAGCGCATCGATGTGGTGGAGCTGGACGAGATGGTGGTCCACGCCGCCAGGGGGCACCTGATGCACGCCGCCAGCGCCTTTGACGATAGCCGGGTGCGCCTTTTTATTCAAGACGGCGTCGCCTTCGTGCGCCGCTGTCGGGGGGAGTACGACTTCATCGTGGTGGACTCCACGGGGCCGGTGGGGCCGGGGGAGGGGCTTTTTACCCGGGAGTTTCTCGGTTGCTGCTTTAGCGCCCTGAAGGAGGACGGCATCCTCCTTTCCCAGATGGGAAGCCCCTATTATGAAAAATCCATGGACTTTGTGGCGCGCACGTTTTCCCGTGCGAAAAAGTGCTTTCCCATTGTGCGAGCGTATCAGGCCCACGTGCCCACTTACCCCTCCGGCTACTGGCTGTTCGGGTTTCTGTCGAAAAAGTACGATCCCGTGCGGGACTTACAGGCGGGGCGGTGGCAGTCCATCGGGATAAAGACGCGGTATTACAACACGCCGCTGCATCTCGGCGCCTTTGCCTTGCCCAGCTATATAAACGCGCGCTTGGGTATCGCCCCCGATATGCCCCGGGAGGAGGGCTTTGCCCCGACGCAGGCAAAACGCAGTGAGAAGTTTACCACGCCCCGGGATGAGGAAGCTACCCCAGCGCAGGAAGTGCCAGATGAGGTCTTTTCGCCGTGTGAAAAGCAGAATGACGGTATTTCCCAGAAGCGGAATGAGCAGGGCGAGAGCACAGCCCCTCCGGAGCAGAATCGAGGGGAGGACTTTGTACCGCCCTCAGATGAGCAAGAGGAAGACTTTGCCCCAACACAGGATGAGCAGGGTGAAGACCATGTCCCGCCGCTTTAAGACGAGGGTGCCATGAATGGCCTGACGGAATACGCGGCGAAAACGCCGTTCTTTCTTGTGGATATACCGTCCCTGCGCCGAAGGCTTGAAAAAATGCGGGTCCTTGCGGCTGGGTGCGATTGCGCGGTGCTCCTTGCGCCAATCGAAGTCCCGCCCTTTCTCCTGCCGTATTTTCGCGGCTATGTGGACGGCACCGCGGCGAAAACTCTCGAAGAAGCCCGGCTGGGGCGGGCGCACCTCGGGGGCATAACGCACCTTGCCGCCGCAGCGTACCGCGGGGAGGATATGGGGGAGATTGCCGCGCTGTGCAGTCACGTCTCCTTTGGCTCAGTGGGGCAGGTAGAAAAACACCGTGCAGCTCTTGCGACGTGGGGCGTGGAGACGGGGCTGACGGTTTCGCCGGACAAACTGCGTTATCCGGGCGAGCTAGACGCCGGACTTTTGCGGGAGCATGGGATTTCCGGCCTGCGCCTGACGTTTTGCGCCGCCAGCGTTCTGGACGGGTGGAGAGCCCTTGAGGTATGGGGAAAAAGGGCGCTGAAGGCGGTGCGATGGCTGAGCTTTGGGCGGGGATTTTCCCTCTGCGGCGATGAGGAGCGGGCGGCCTTTTGCGCCAAGGCGCTCAGGGAGATAAAAGAACGCTGCGGCGCCGCACTGTTCATTGAGACAGGGCATGAGGCGGCGCAGGGGGAAGTGCATCTTTTGTGCACCGTGCTGGACATACTCCCCGGCGCGCCGCCGCGGGCGGTTTTAGACACCGCCGTGCCCGCAGCGTACCCCAAGATTCGCCCGCTCATCCACGGCGCAGGATACCCCAGTGAAAAGCCCTATAACCTGCGCCTTATGGGTATGACAGGCGCGCCGGGCGACGTATTCGGAGACTACAGCTTCGACAGGCCTCTTGAAATCGGGCAGCGGCTGCTCCTGCGGGACGTAGCCCCCTTCGCCGCAGCGCAAAGTGGTCGTGGACAGATGCACCTGCCGTTTCTTTTGACGGAGGAGCTTTAGACGCAAAATATTGCCCCATGACGAAAAAACGCCAGCCCGATGGCGGGCCGGCGCAGGTATTTCTATCCGACTTGGTCATGATCGCTCAAGTCCGCCGCATCCTCCGGGATGTCCAACGAGCCGAGGATGATGACGTTGAGATAATTAAAGTCTGTGCTGAGGTTGATTTCATAAGGCTCCACGGGCTCGCCGTTTTGCGCAATGACGCGCACCCGCGGCCGCAGGCCGAAGTTAGCGAAGTTTTCCACAACGATGGCCGTGCACCCGTTTGAAAGCTGCACCGTAGAACCGACGGGGTAGGGCGCCACGCAGCGCAGGAAGGCGTTGACCACGTCCGGGTCGAAATCCGTTCCCGAATGGCCCATAATGTACTCCATGGCTTCAGAGGCGCTCATGGCGGAACGGTAGGGGCGTTCGGAGGTGAGAGCGTCATACACGTCAGCCACGGAGATGATGCGCCCGAACAGGGAAATTTCGTTTCCGGAGCGCCCGTCCGGGTAACCTGTGCCGTCGAACTTCTCGTGGTGGTCCCTGATGCCGGGGTGGCAGGAGGAGGAGAGCAGGAAGGAATCCCGGGCGTAATTGTACCCCAAGATGGAGTGCTGGCGCATGTGGGCGAACTCCTCTTCCGTGAGTACCGAGGGCTTATTGAGCACGGCTTTGTCCACGAACATCTTCCCGATGTCGTGCAAAACCGCGCTCATGGCAAGACGCGAGAGCGTTTCGCGGTCAAAATTCAGCGTCATACCGAGGATGACGGAGAGGATGGCGGCGTTGACGCAGTGGGAGTAGGTATAATCGTCAAAACACTTCAGATCAAACATGTTGATCATAACGTTTTTGTTATCCAAAAGTTCGTCAATGATACCCTCGATGCGCGCACGCACCACATCCAAAGAAGACGGTGACAGCACCCGGGTACCTTTTGCATTTTGAAAGACGTTTTTCAGTCCGTCAATCGTTTTCAAACGCAGCTCATCGCTGATGATACCGATGCTTTCAATATCGCGGGAGATGTCGTCTTCTATAAAAAGGCCCGGGATTTTAAGCCGGCGGACCGTTTGAATGAGTTTCCTGTTCAGAATCACGCCACGAACGAGAAGACGCTCGTGGTTTCTCCCGAAGAGCGTTTTCGCAACGGTCATTCCTTCTCGGAGATAACCGGACGGGACATACCTCATTACTGTTCACCTTCCGGGATTTTTGCAAAGGCAAAGCTTTGCAGAAGGCCCCCGAAGACACGAAGGCCCCATGATTATTATCGAAATAAGAGACAAGAACTTTATAGGGAACATGACAAAAAGTGCGAGATTGTGTCACGTTTTAGGCAAAATTCCTGTCAGCGCCAGTGATAAAATGCAAGAAAACGCCGGTTAAAAAATGTAGGTTTGCAACGGAGAAAATGTAATATGGTACACTCGAAACCGTCTGAATGGAGAAAGACGGAAAGGGTGTCAAAATGGAAGGAGCAAACTGGATGGATATCCGAAGCGACCGGCAAAAAGGACTGAGCTATACAGAAATAGCGCGCAAATACCACATTGACCCGAGGACGGCCAAGAAATACTCCCAGAGCGAGACACGGCCGGTATACAGCTTGAGCACAGCGAAACCGTCGAAGCTGGATCCGTACAAGGAACAGATAACGGTATGGTTAGAGGAGGCGCCGTATTCGGCGGTTCGGATACTGGAGAAGATACGGGAACAGGGGTTCGAGGGCGGACACAGCATCGTGCGTGAATATGTACGCAACAAGAAAGAACAGCTGGATGAGAAGGCAACGG
>DUPW01000052.1 GCA_012838125.1 Papillibacter sp. | reverse complement strand
GTCAAGACTTGCTGACGAGCTGAGAAAAAAGCACATTGTCGACGCTGAAGATATCGTCGATGAATACCAGCAGCACTTTGCCTTTAAGATGGCAGACGGGTTTTCGGAGGAGGAGATTGCCGCGAAACTGGGCAATCCGTCCGCCCTTGCCGCGCAGTTTGAGGACGACGGCGGGGAGAAAAGACACACGGGCAAGAAAATCGTGACGCTAATCGGGCTTTGTTTTTCGGACTTTTTCGTGGGCTGCTTCTTCATCCTGCTTTTTGCATGGGAAGTCGTCATGGCGGCCTTTTCCATGAGCAACGCGGTGGTGGCTGTGTGCCTCTTTGGCGGGATGAGCCCCTGGTCGCTGATTCCTCCCCTACCTTACTGGTGCGGAGCGGTGTTCGGATTGTCATTGGCCGCCCTTTCCGTCTTCTCGGCGGTGGGCTGCGTCTATTTCGCCGCCTTTATCCGCCAGCTCATGCGCTCCTATGGCCGCTTCCATAAGAACACCCTCGCCGCCGCATCAGGGGGCGCCGTGCTCCCCTCCCTCGCCGTCTTCCCGCGCCTGTCTGCAAAAGCAAATCGGCGCTTTAGGACGGTCGCCCTCGGCTCACTGACGTTGTTTGCTGTCTTTTTGGTCCTCGGAACAATCCTGTCCATGCTCTTTGCGGGCGCTCTTGAGTTCTGGCACGTGTGGGGCTGGTTCGGATACGCCGCCACATGATGGAGAGGCCGATGAAAACCGTCGTGATAACCGGCGCCACATCCGGCATCGGGCTTGAAACGGTCCGACTCCTAACCGAGGAGGGTTTTCATGTCCTCGGCATCGGGCGAAGCGCCATGAACTGCAAACGCGCCAAGGAGCACATTTCATCTCATAACCCGAATGCCCGTATCGTGTTTTTTCAGGCCGACCTCATGCAGCAGCGCGACGTTCTCCGCGTGGCGGAGGACATCATGGCGTATCTCGACGAGAAAAGCGGCGGGCAGCTTCACGCCCTCATCAACAACGCCGGCTGCGTCCGGAGCTGGTACATGACCACCGAGGAGGGCTACGAGCAGCAGTTTGCCCTCAACCACCTGGCCGGCTTCCTCCTCACACATAAGCTGCTGCCGGCGCTGCAAAAGGCGCGGGGGCGTGTGATTATGACGGGAAGTGCGTCCCACAAGGGCATAAAAATCCGGTGGGACGACGTGATGCTGCGCCGCCGTTATAACCCCCTCACGGCCTATAAACAGTCAAAGCTCTGCAATATCCTGTTTGCAAAGGGCCTCAATGACAGGTTTGCGCACTCCGGCATCCGCGCCTACGTGGTGGATCCCGGCCTCGTGAAAACGGATATCGGGAACAAGGAAACCGGCTCCCTCGTCAACCTGATTTGGTCCCTTCGCAAGAGGGCCGGCGTCCCGCCTGAAATTCCCGCGAAAACGTACGCATTCCTGTGCCGGCAGGAGCCGGCGCCGGAAGGGCTGTACTATCGCCATTGTAAAGAGAAAAAATACAGCGGTCAGGTCACACGGGAAAACGCCGACCGCCTGTTTGCGCTCAGTGAGCGCCTTTGCGGTCTATGCGATGACACAGCCCGGCAGGAAAGGACGAAGGCCGTATGAACGTCTTCATCACAGGCGCCGCCGGCGGACTTGGCCGGGCGCTCGCCAACGAATGCGGCAGCCGCGGATACAACATGTTCCTGACGGACATCAACGAGGCGGGGCTTTTTCGCATCAAACAGGGACTGGAAAGGCAGTTTAACGTCACGGTCACGACAAAAGCCTGCGACTTAACGAATCCCCACAGCGTGGATAAGATGCTGGCCGTTCTTGATACGCACGGGATTCGGTTCGATATGGTACTTAACGTGGCGGGGTGCGATTTTGAGGGCGGATTCTTAGAGCGGGATCGAGAAAAGCTGGTGAAGATTGTCCTGCTCAACAACGCCGCGACGCTGCGCATCACCCACGCCCTCTTAAAGCGCCGCAGGCAGGGACGGCCTTTTTCCATTGTCTTTGTATCCAGCCTTGCCTCCATGTTCCCCATGCCGCTGAAGGCCACATACGCGGCGTCCAAGCGGTTTCTGCTGGAGTTTGCCACAGCGCTCCGCCAGGAGCTCCGAAAAGACGATGTGAACGTCCTGACTTTATGCCCCGCCGGAATGGTGACGACGGAGGAAACGCTGTGCGGCATCAAGGCACAGGGCTTTTGGGGAAACGTGACCACAGCACCGCTGGAAGATGTGGCGCGGCGGACGATTGACTGCGCTCTCGCCGGGAAAGGCGTCTATACGCCCGGCCTTATGAGCCGTTTGCTCTCTTTCCTCGGAAAATTCGTGCCGCGCTCCTTTGTGGCCGCAGTGGTTTACCGGCGCTGGCATCACGCCCAGCGCAAGTGGATGAGGGCGGATATAATTAGAAGCTGAGAACGCTGTTTCTCAGCTCTTTTTTTGTTTATTGCGCCTTGTTCCCGCTCATTTTTCATTCCGAAGGCTCTGTATATATCTTCTCTGTGATAAAACACACCCGCCCATGAATAATGAAGCGAAGGCGGATAGCGAAAGGCCTTGTAAACTCATTCGGAGCATTCGTATTCTTATTTACCGTCTTCATGCTGCGTTTACCCCCTGAGCTTCAGCAGACGCGGGCGTTTTCTTTGCCCTTTTCTGCTTTGTGTAGCGCGCTCTGATGCGCGGATCGGCAAAGCCGTAGGCAATGTCAACGAGCAGGTTGATGACGCATATCAGGAGCGAGAGAACCACAACCGTTCCCTGCACCACGGGGAAGTCTCTGTTCAGAATCGATTCCATCATGTATGCGCCGATGCCCGGGATGTTGAAAATCGACTCCACAACGACCTGACCGCCGACGCTGAAGCTGGCGATGATGCCGAACACGGTAATGACGGGGAACAGGGCATTTTTCAGGGCATGCTTAAAGATAACCTTGTTTTCGCCGATGCCTTTGGACCGAGCGGTGCGGATGTAATCTTGCCGGATGACTTCCAGCATACTGGAACGGGTCGTTCGGCACAGGTTCGACACCGGACTCAGGCCCGAAACGATGCAGGGCAGAATCCATGATTTGAACGAGTCGAGGCCCGTTGCCGGCAGCCATCCCAGCTTGACTGATACAATAAGCACAAGCATAAGCGCGAACCAGAACGTGGGGAGCGACGCCACAATGAGGGCGGCCACCGTGAGTATGTAGTCCACTTTCGTGTTCTGGTTCAGCGCACTTATGACGCCGAGAGTTATTCCAACCACGGACGCAAAGAGCAGGCTGATGAGTGTCAGGGCCAGCGTCGTGGGAAGCCTCTTGATGATTTGCTCACTCACGGGGCGTTTTGACAGGTACGATGTACCGAGGTCAAAGCGCGTGACAATTCCTGCGACGTAATTGAAAAACTGTACCGGCAGCGGGTCATTCAGCCCCAACCGCTCACGTTCCGCCTCAATTTGCTCCTCCGTTGCGTCGCCGCCGAGAAGCATGCTAACCGGGTCGCCGGACATGCGGTTGATTGCAAAGACAATGAGCAGGATACCGAGAATGACCGGTATCATAATACCGATTCTGCGTAGGATGTACGAAAGCATATCTTTACCTCCCGCCTATTCGTGTTGCGCGATGTACTTTCCAGTAACATATCCCAGCGTGAGGCAAACCCCGTAGTTGTGCCCCGCGATGCGGAAGTTGTAACAGTTTGCAAACATATCGCCGATGAGCGTACCGGCTGCATACAGTCCGCCGAGGGGCTGATCCGATTCGTCACAAATCTGCATGAGGTGGTTCG
>DUPW01000051.1 GCA_012838125.1 Papillibacter sp. | reverse complement strand
GTCTCCACCGGCCACACCTGGCCGATAAAGCGCGAGCGCTTTTCCACCAGCTCCGCGCTGCCGTATTGTGCGGGTGTCAAGTAATTCACGGCGCTCCCCCTGCTTTCGTAAGTTTACATACATCCAGTTTAAAGAGAAGCGCCGTGCAAGTCAAGGGTACAAAACAGACGGCAGGTTCAAGCCCCGCCCAAGGCCCGTGTAGTGCAAGGATGGTTCAAATCCCTCTATCCCGTGGCAATTGGTTTTACATGAGCTATCTTTATGCACCTGCTTGAAATCACAGCCACAAAACCATAGCCAAATAAATCACCAAAAAGTGCGCCGGATAGAAAACATAGAAGAAGTACTTGCTGCCTCGTCCTCGAGTTCCGTTATACATAAGTATTGGTATGAGCGAGAGCAGAGACCAGGGAGAAATCACCGCGAGAGGCACAAGTGCCACAAGTCTCCAAATCCCTTTGTCCCTGAGAAAATAAAACAAGCAAATAACCAGTACCCCAATGAAAACGTATTCGCTCTTAACGAGGAGGGCGGCTGCCATTCCTAAAGCAACGATTGCAGCCTGCAAAGCGATTGTCCATTTCCCTGCCCTGACATATGTCTTCGCCCACTCTACCGCATACAACGTCACGATACCCAGGGCGAGCGTAAACATCACGTTTTGAAGCGCTGGGTACAACACCGTATGCTTATGAGCAAGGTTGAAAGGAATCTCAGAAATCAACGCAAACGCAATCATGCGGATGGCATACCGGCCGCGGCTTTTGGTATGTATAAACCCCTCTGCTATAAGCATGCAGAATATTGGGAAGGCGATGCTGCCTAAAGCTTCGCATACCTTTATGATGTAATAAAGCGTTGCCGCCTTTGCCGCCTCTGAAGCGGTAATCACACTAAAGGTAGCGCTGTAGTATTTCATAATGCATAAGCCGCCTACATGGTCGATTATCATGCTGGCGACGGCAATCCATTTGATTGCAAATCCCGATAGCTTCTTAAAACGCGTAAGTCGCGTCAGCTGTTCCAATTCATTACCTCCACCCGGACTTAATTCCAAACATTTCTAAGATTCCATTAATGTCACTTTATAGACGGTATTTCTCATGCCATGTTCCGGTTCACAAATGAAATTTCTGTAAACACCTTTGCACGTTCGCACACAAAAACCCCCAACAGGATTCTGTCGGGGGTTTTTGGCTTAGTTAGCTACCTAAAGAGTCCTTTACGCCGCCGCGTCCTCTGCGGTCATGGACATGAGTATCCTGTCTACGAGCAGCGCCATAGCTCCGCGGGTGGCGTTTGCGTTGGGGGCAAACTGGTTGCCTCCTACGCCGTTAATAATCCCCGCGCTCTGCAGAGCGCCGATAGCCGCCGCGGCTTCATCGGAAACGCCCTGAATATCCGTAAAGGGCTCTGCGGCGCTTTGCGTAAGGGCAATGTCCGTCAGGTCGATAACTTTCTTAATATAAACTGCCGCGTCCTTCCGCGTGATGGGGTCTGAGCCCCCCTCTGAGAAAATCGCATCCACATCGTCATCGGACAGCGCAAAGGCGGCAGTGACCAGCCCCTTAAATGCGTCAAGGGTTATGGCATCGTCCGGCCGGAACGTCCCGTCGGCGTAGCCGGTAATGCTCTTTCGTTTCAGCGCCTCGTAAATGGCGTCCTCCGCCCAGTGCCCGGGGATATCGGAAAACACGGTGTCAACGGGCTTCATGCGCCCGGCCACCTCCCGGCTCACCGTGACACCGGAATTGAGGTAATCGGCCACAACCTCGCAAATCGTGCCGTAACCCATCGTGTACGGACGTCCGGGGAAGAAGTTTCCGACATTATCCTCTCTAATCGCGCAGGTGTACGTGGCGTCCATGTCCAAATCGGAACCATCGGGCAAGCGGATGCTGATGATGCTGTTGCCCAGCTGCGGATTAAATTCCACCATCACACCGGATATATGCGTAAAGAAGGTGTTTTCATTGGGATACATAGAAAGGCCCCTGGCCATCGTGTCATAGATATCCTGTCCGGTGAGTTCGAACACGCACAGGTCCACGTTCTCATACAGCGCCGCCTGCAGTTGTTCCCGGGTGATATCCCCTTCGGGAAGGTCGATGCGCAGAAACGGGCCCATGACAATGGCGATATCCGTTTTTGCCGCATTTCTCATGGCGTCGGTGACGATATTGCCGAGATTCGTCTCCCGGGTGCGGCTAAATCCGCGCACACCGTCGAGATAGACGGGCGTCGTCGCCACAACCTCTTTCAGATACGCTTCGCTTTTCTCCTTAACCTCGGCGATGAGCGCCTGAATCTCCTCATCCGGCGTGATTTCAGATTCCGCTTCGTGTCCCTTGATGGGGATAAGCCGGGCCGTGATGCCCGTCACCTTGCCGGAATCAAAGGTCAGCTCCACAACGCCGATGTTATTGCCGTACTCGCCCGTTTCGGCAATGAGAACACCGTCCTGCATCAGGCCCTTTTCATGGGCCGAATGGCAGTGAGCGTCAATAATCGCCGTCAGCCACGGGCACTTCTCGGCAAGATATGTACTGCGCATTTCCTCGTTCGTTTCCTTTACGCCCAAATGCGTCACGGCGATGAAAACACTGGCGCCCTCAGCTTCCGCAGCGGTCTTCGCCCGCTCGGCGGAGGTGATAATCTTAGCGATGGCGTCTGTCTCGCCGAACATGGGAGACGTGATGCCGATAAAGGCGATTTTCGTGCCGCCGAACTCCTTGATGACGTAGTCCTGAATGGTGGGTATCTCCCTTCTCCACTCGTCGCTGGCATTTGCCGCGAGGACGGGGAACTGAACCTTCTCCGCGATTTTCTTAAACTTTTCAATCCCGAGCATCTGCTCGTGATTGCCCATGGTAAACATCTCATAGCCCGCCATGTTCATGACCGTCGCCACATCCAGCCCGTCTGTCATGGAGGCGAAGGCCGTCCCCTTGAAGGCGTCGCCGGCCGACACCAGCACGACGTTTTTGCCCTCTGCCCGGAGCGCATCCACATACCCCTTGACGTAGGGCTCCACGTCTACGTAGGAATGCACGTCGTTCGTGTGTACGATTGTCACGGTGCCTGTATAACCGCTATCCGCCGCAAGCGCTGTGAGAGGTAAAATCATGCACAAAACCAGCATGAGCGCGATGACATTTTGAATCTTTCGCATGAGTCGTTCTCCTCCCCAATATTGGTGTTGGTACAGCTTGTACAGGAAGAATATACCACTCCTTAATTGTCGTTATTTGTAGGCTTTGGTTATTGCCTGACCGAAATTTTTAAAGTCTAATGAGTCTGAGATGCCGTTCTTTTCCGAGACATCTCTTTCCAAATCACCCGCTTAAGTTGCCCAGCACATAAAGCCCTCAGAGCCTTCTCGGGCTGGCAGGTTTAATACAAAACACCCCGGCAGATACCTGCCGGGGCGTTTAAGTCAAATCTTCTGTTTTCGTTTGTAAAACGGCTTTCCACCGGGCCAGTCCGGCAGGGAGCGCTTGCTATAGGGCCGCTTCTTCCGATTCCGTCTCTGGGACCGGGGCGAGATAGGGGCGCATACGGCCGAGGGTTTCCGCTTTGAGGACCGCCTCCACCTCGATGCCGTTTTCCTTGTAATCCACCCGCAGGACGGACGCGTCCCGGTAGAGCTGCTCTAAAAGCCCGCCTTCCCCGTAGGGGATGCTCAGCACCACCTGCCGCTGGGTTCCGGCGAGGATTTTTTCAATCTCCCCCAGGAGCCTGTCAAGCCCCGCCCCCGTTCTGGCGGAGACGGCAACCTTTCTCTCCCCCCGGGGTAAAACCGTCTCGGGGACGAGGTCACACTTGTTGTATACCTCAATCCGCGGGGTGCTCTCCGCCTCCAGCTCCCGTATAAGGCGGTTGACCACGGCGGCCTGTTCCTCCCACTCGGGGTTGGAGATGTCGATGACGTGCACCAGCACGTCCGCAAACCGCAACTCCTCCAGTGTCGCCTTAAAGGCCTCCACGAGATGGTGGGGCAGCTTCCGAATGAAACCGACGGTGTCGGAGACAAGCACTTCGAGGGTGTCGCTCACTTTGAGATGGCGGGTCGTGGTATCGAGGGTATCAAACAGGCGGTTTCGGGCGGGGATATCCGCCTGCGTCAGGGCGTT
Source organism: Papillibacter sp. (assembly GCA_012838125.1). Taxonomy (GTDB): domain Bacteria; phylum Bacillota; class Clostridia; order Oscillospirales; family Oscillospiraceae; genus Sporobacter. The sequence continues at coordinate 169 of DUPW01000051.1, read as the reverse complement.
GAGAAGTGTGGATTTGCCGGCGTTGGTGTACCCCACCAGCGCCACCACGCCCACGCCGTTTTTCTCCCGCCGCCGCCTCTGCGTGGCGCGGATGCGGCGCACCTCATCCAGCTCCTCCTCGAGCTTTGAAATCTTGCGGCGGATGTGGCGGCGGTCCGTCTCCAGCTGC
>DUPW01000050.1 GCA_012838125.1 Papillibacter sp. | reverse complement strand
TCGGGGCGGCAATCGGGCTTGTGGCGCTGAAGGGCGTTGTGGTGCTTTTTGTGGGGGCGCTGTGTTTTGCGGTGGGCATCGGGTATTCCTACGGGCCCTTTCCCCTCTCGAAGACCCCCTTCGGGGAAGTGCTATCAGGACTGTTTGAGGGGTTTTTCATCCCCTTCCTTGTGGTGTACATCAACGCGCCGGGCGGCGCCCTTGTGTCCCTTTCCTTGGAGGGGCCCCGGCTTGACATATCCCTTCAGCTGGACGCGCTTTCTCGCCTTGTTATCCTGTGCGTTCCGGCTATGGCGGGGATTGCCGGCATCATGCTGGCCAATAATATCTGCGACGTGGAGCGGGATAGGGCAAACGGTCGGCGTACGCTCCCCATGGTGGTGGGTAAACGGGCGGCCCTGTGGCTTTTTGCGCTTCTTTACGCGGCGGCGTATCTGGCGATTGCAGTTTCAGCCATAAGCGGCATTTTGCCCCTTTACGCCCTCGCCGCCATAGCGGGCGCACCCCTTGTGTTTCGGAACGTGGGGCAGTTTTTTGCGCGGCAGGTAAAGAGCGAGACGTTTCTGTATGCGATAAAGAACTTCGCTGCGGTGATGGTTCCGCTCATTGCCGTCACGGCTCTGGCGGCCATTCTCTAGTGCGGAGGGCATGAATGCAGCATGAAAAAAGAAAACTGATAAAAAGGCGCGACCTAGTTGTTTTCGCGGCACTTGTCATTCTTGCGGCGGCGGCATATTTCCTTCTGCGGCCGACGGCGAAGGCGGGGGCCGCCGCGGAAATCATCGTGGACGGCACGGTGGTTAAAACTGTCTTCCTTGACCGGGAGCAGACCTTTCCCGTCCCCGGGAGGGAGGAGGTTATCTTACAGGTGCACGACGGCGCAATACGGTTTATTGAGTCCTCCTGCCCCGATAAAGTCTGTATTCATTCGGGTAATCTGCGCCACGGCGGCGAGTCGGCGGCGTGTCTGCCAAACCGTGTGCTGGTGCGCGTGGTGGCGGAGGACGGGGCGGATGTTGTCATCCGCTAAAAGGCCGCGTGCGGAGGATGTATGGAAAAGAAAAGTAAAACGAATGTCCAAAGGCTTGCGTTTCTGGCGCTGATTTTTGCACTGTCCGTTGTTCTGGCATGGGTAGAGCATACACTTCCGACGATGCCCATGCTGCCCCCCGGGGTCAAGCTGGGACTATCGAATATTGTGACGATGTACTGCCTGTTTTTCCTTGATCGGCGCGCAGCCTTTGTCGTTGCGGTGCTGAAATCGGGATTTGTGCTTCTCATGCGGGGCGCCACGGCCTTTCTGTTAAGCCTTACGGGAGGTCTCCTCTCCGTTGTGGTGATGATGCTTCTGCTCCTGCCGCAAAACAGGAAGGCGTCTTACGCCGTCCTCAGTGTTTTCGGCGCGGTTGCCCACAACATCGGGCAGATTGTCATGGCGGCGGCCCTTCTAGGATCCCTCACGGTGCTCACATATCTGCCCGTTCTCATTCTCTCGGGCTTTCTTATGGGGAACGTCACGGGGATTCTCCTGCGCGTCACCGTCCCCGCCCTTGAGAAACTCAAAAGTATTCTGCCGCAGGGGTTGCGCCGCGGCGGAGAGAGCGGGGAGCCGCTTCAAAACGAGAATGTATCTGGCGAGATTGCGCAGGAGAGCCTTCCTCAGGAAGGCGCGGCACAGGAATAAAAAATGAACCGAACCAGTAAAAACGGACAATAGACAAAAACCCCCTGATGTAGGACAATAAGAGGGCTACATCAGGGGGTCTTGCTATGTCGAGGAAATATGAAAAGGTGCAGGGATTATTGCCGGTAATC
>DUPW01000049.1 GCA_012838125.1 Papillibacter sp. | reverse complement strand
CCCGCCTCGACGGCAACAACGTGGACATGGAGCGGGAGATGGTGGAGCTGGCGAAAAACTCCATCAACTACTACACCACGGTTTCCAAAATCAATTCGGAATTTCGGAAGCTTGGCAAAGTGATTAGCGGTTAAGGATTGCGGAGAAAGGAACAGGGTAAATGGGATTTTTAAGCGGAATGGATATCAGCGGCTCGGCCCTGTCGGCCCAGCGCCTTCGCATGGACGTCATCGCTGAGAACATCGCCAACGTGGAAACAACGCGCACGGAAGATGGCGGCCCTTATCGCCGCAAGCGGGTCATTATGGAGCCGCGCAACTCTGATTTTGCGCAAGTCATGGAAAACCGCGTAAATGGCAAGGAGGAAGGGAGCGTCGCCGGCGGCGTGCGGGTGACGGAAATCGCCGAGGACGAGGCGCCCTTTAAGCTCAAGTACGACCCCACGCACCCGGACGCCAATGAAGAGGGGTATGTGGAACTGCCGAACGTGGACGTGACCCAGGAGATGGTGGACATGATTTCGGCGTACCGCTCCTATCAGGCCAACGTCACGGCCTTTAACGCCTATAAGGACATGGCCGTGCGGGCACTTGAAATTGGAAGATAATTAAGGGGTAAAGACCATGAGGATAACCGATTCATCCCTTTTAAACGGGCTTGGCGCTTTAAGCGACGTTCTCGGTACCAGCGGCCAGTCAAAGGCGCAGGATACGGACGCCCTCGTTGAATTTAAGGATATACTGGCCGAGTCCCTCGAGAAATCGGAGCAGATTAGCGGGGAAAACGCCGCCGAGGCCCTTGCGCTTCTCACCGGCAACACGGACGACATCGCCAGCACCCTCATTTCCGCCCAGAAGGCGGAGCTGGCCATGAGTCTGACCGTCGCCGTGCGCAACAAGGCGCTCGACGCATACAAGGAAATCATGAACATGCAGGTCTAAGACGACGGAGGCGCAGGCAGTGGGATTTTGGGATTATCTACAGGCGATTATCGTTATTGCAGCCGTCATAGCCGCGGCGTTTTATCTCACGCGGCTTGTGGCCAGAACCGGCGGCGCCTTTACGAAGGGGACGGGCATCCGCCTTATCGGCTCCCAGCCGCTGGGGAAGGACAAGTCCGTGACCGTTGTGGAAATCGCCGGCACGGCGTATATCCTCGGCTGCGGCGGACAGCGGGTGGAGCTGCTTGATAAAATCCCCGCCTCGGAACTGAAGCTCGATGCGACTTCCCCGGAGCCTTCGGGCGGGAGCTTCACCGCGAGCTTTCGCGAGGAGCTGGCCAAACGGCTGAGGAAGTTTGGCGGATGACTGAAAGACTTAGAAACAGCGAAAAGTGGTGTGGTACTTGAACAGGCATGATGCCCCAACCCTAATAACAGACTCTCCCGTCGGAGCGGCGGCCCTGTGGCGCAGGTGGGTGAAAACCGCCAAGATCTGCCTCATGTCAGCTCTGGCGTTTGCCGTTTTCGTGGTGCTCATAGCCGCCTTTTCCGGAAGGGCGAGCGCCGCACCGCTGGATACGCTCCGGTCCCTTCTCGACAACGAGCAGCAGTCCATGCAGATTCTCACGCTGCTCACCATCATCACTCTGGTGCCGACGCTTCTGATTATGCTCACGGGTTTTACCCGCATCGTCATCGTGCTGTCCATCGTACGCAACGCCATCGGTCTGCAGAATATGCCGCCTAACACGGTGATTATCGGCCTTGCACTGTTCGTGACGTATTTCGTCATGAGCCCGATTCTCGGCCAGATTAATGAAAACGCCTACAAGCCCTATTCCGAAGGGCAGATTACCCTCACGGAGTTTGCCGATGAGGCCATGGATCCCCTCAGGGACTTCATGCTGCGGGAGACGTACGAAGCGGATCTTAACTTCTTCAAGAACATCGCCAAAGTGGATGCGGATACGCCCTTAGAGGATGTGCCGGACCGGGTCGTCATCGCCTCTTTCGTGACAAGCGAGCTGAAGCACGCCTTTGCCATCGGATTCTTCATCTACATACCCTTTATTGTTATCGACATGATTGTCGCCAGCACCCTGATGGCCATGGGCATGATGATGCTGCCGCCGGCGATGATTTCCATGCCCTTTAAGATTTTGCTTTTCGTTCTGGTTGACGGCTGGAAGCTCACAATCGGAACACTCATCTCAAGCTTTTAGCGGAAAGGAGCCGCGCCGTGCTCACGCAATCGGAGATTTTAACCGTATTACGCAACGCCATCTATGTGGTTCTGGTGGGATCGGCGCCCATGCTCGCCGCGGCGCTTCTTATCGGCGTGATTGTCTCGATATTTCAGGCCACCACGCAGATTAACGAACAGACCCTCGCCTTCGTTCCGAAGATTATCGGAATTCTTCTGGCGCTCCTTCTTTTCGGCGGCTTTATCATCACAAAAGTCACCGATTTTACAAATCTCCTCTTCCAGTCCATTGAAGGCATGTTAGGGTAGCGGCTTATGGAAGCGGAAATCATCAGGCAACATCTCGGCTACTTTCTCCTCATGTTCATTCGCGTCAGCGGCCTGCTTATCTCCAGCCCGATTTTCGGGCGGCGCAACGCCCCCAACGCAGCAAAAATCGGGTTTTGCGGGATTATCACTGTCGTCTTCCTCGCGGCTCTGCCGGAGCCGGAAGTGTACCCCACTTATTCCGGGCCCTTTGAGTACGGCCTTGTCCTGATTCGGGAGCTGGGGTTCGGCGTGGCCATGGGCTTTGTACTTACCACGATGTTCAACGTCACCATGACGGCGGGCGCCATCATGGACTACCAGATTGGCTACTCCATGGCCAATATTTACGACAGCCAGAACAACGCCCTCACCCCCATTACGGGAAACCTCTTTAACATTCTGGCACTGCTCTTTTTCCTCATGTACGACGGGCACCTGAAGCTCATTGACATCATCTACCGCTCCTTTCTCGCCGTACCCGTAGGGGCAGCCATGGCCCCGGCGGAGGTGGCCTGGGTGGCGGTGGAGGTGATGGCCAAGGCCTTTGTGCTGTCAGTCATGGTGGCGATGCCGGTTTTAGCCTCCGGATTTATGCTGGAAGTGGCCCTGGGCGCCATGATAAAGACGGTGCCGCAGATGAATATGTTCGTGGTGGGTATCCCGCTGAAGATCGTCGTGGGGCTCATGGTGCTGCTCGTGACCTTTGGCGTGTTCGCCGGCCTCACAAAGGACTTCTTTACCATGATTTTTGACTACATCGGCGCAATGTTCGACGCCCTCTCCGCCCCTCTGGCGGGATAGATACAATCTGCCCCCTGAAAGCTGAGGTGGTGGCGAATGGCTCAGGGCAGCGGTGAAAAGACTGAAAAAGCCTCGGATAAAAAGCGAAAAGACGTAAAAAAGAAGGGCGAAACCCATAAAAGTATGGATCTCTGCTCCTCTGTGATGCTCCTCGTCACCTTCGGCGCCATCTACATCGGATACGAAGGGTTTATCCGGTCCATGCGGAGCCTGTCCGGGGCGATGCTCGACAAGAGCTTTATCGTGGAACGGGCGGCCAACCTCACCAGCAAAACAGTAGTGGCCTATTATAAGGATATATTGTTTGCGGTACTGCCCATTGTTCTGCCTTTTTTTGCCGTGTGCATGGTTGCCGGCGCCCTCGTCCACGTGGCGCAGACGGGGCCCATGTTCATCACAGAAAAACTCAAGCCGGATTTTAAGAAAATAAACCCCATAAGCGGGTTTAAGCGTATCTTTTCCATGCGCGCCGTCGTGGACCTTATTAAGGCCGTGGCGAAGGTGATTATCATCGCCGTTGTGGCCAAGGGGCAACTTGAGGCGGGCGTGCAGAAGTTCCTGACGCTCATGTATGTGGACGTGGGCGGCGCGTTTCTCACCGTTCTCAGCACGTGCCTGAGCATGGGGATTCTCATCGGCGTCGTGCTGGTGGCCTTTGCGGCGGCGGATATGCTCTACCAGTGGTGGCGCTTTGAGAAAGACATCATGATGACGAAGCAGGAAGTCAAGGAAGAGCATAAACAGCTGGAAGGAAACCCCCAGACGAAGGGGCGCATCCGCTCTATCCAGCGGAAGATGAGCGCAGCCCGCATGATGAAAAACGTGCCGGACTCCACCGTCGTCGTCACCAACCCGGACCACTACGCCGTGGCACTGCGGTACCGGGAAAACGAAGACACAGCGCCTGTGGTGGTGGCAAAGGGCGTCGACTTTCTGGCGCAGCGTATTAAGAAGATTGCAAATGAGAATAAGGTGGCCATCGTGGAGAACAAACCCGTGGCGCGGGCGCTGTACGCCGCCTGCGAAGTGGGTGACGAGATTCCTCCGGAGCTGTATCAGGCCGTGGCCGATATTCTCATCTACGTATACAGACTGAACAAATAACAGGAAGGCAAAGCAATGAAGGGTTCGGATATCGTAACAAGCGTCCTGGTGATACTGGTCGTTCTTCTGATCATTATCCCCCTGCCCACGTGGCTCGTGGACGCGCTCCTCATTATGAATATCACCATATCGCTCTTCATTCTGCTGGTCACACTTTTCGTCCGGCAGCCGCTGGATTTTGCCGTTTTGCCCACGCTCCTGCTCCTTACGACGCTCTTTAGAATGGCCCTGAGCCTTTCCACAACGAAGCTCATTCTCTCCAACGCCGGTTACGCCGGCCAGGTGGTTCAGACCTTCGGCTCCTTCGTCATCGGCGGCAACCTCGTGGTGGGTTTCGTGGCCTTTCTCATCATTGTGGCCATTCAATTTATCGTCATCACCAAGGGCTCGGAGCGCGTCTCGGAAGTGGCGGCCCGATTCACCCTCGACGCTATGCCCGGCAAGCAGATGTCCATCGACGCAGACCTCAACACCGGCGCCATCGACGAGGCCACGGCCCGCCAGCGCCGGCAGGAGATTCAGCGGGAGGCGGACTTCTACGCCGCCATGGACGGCGCCAGTAAGTTCATCAAGGGCGACGCAATTATCAGTATCGTCATCATCATTGTGAACATCGTGGGCGGCCTGATTGTGGGCGTGACGCAGGAGGGCATGGAGCTTGGCGGCGCTGTGTCCATCTACGTCCTCGCCACGGTGGGAGACGGGCTTGTGTCCCAGATTCCGGCGCTGCTCATCTCCACCTCCACAGGTATCATCGTCACCCGTTCAGCCTCTGACGGCAGCTTCGGTCAGGACCTCTCCAAGCAGCTTCTGGCCAACCCCACCATCATGCTGATTTGCGGCGGTATTCTCGTTCTCATGTGCCTGATTCCGGGATTTCCCAAGCTGCAGATTCTCCTCATCGCCGCGCTCCTGCTCGCCGGCGGGCTGTACCTCCGAACGCAGGTTAAAAAGGCCGCCCAAGTGGAGCTGACGGAGCCGGACGTTGTCGAAGAGGCGGCGGAAGAAAAGCGCAAGCCGGAAAACGTCCTCAGCCTCCTTCAGGTGGAGCAGCTGGAGCTGGAATTCGGATACGGCATCGTCCCCCTGGTGGACGCCAGCCTCGGCGGGGACCTTCTCGACCGCATCATTATGATTCGCCGCCAGTGCGCCATCGATATGGGGCTCATTCTCCCCTCCGTGCGCATGCGGGATAACGTGTGCCTTAGCACGAACGAGTACAAGATTCTCATCAAGGGCGTCGAGGTGGCCCGGGGAGAGATTATGCCGGACCATTACCTCGCCATCAACGCGGAGGGCACCGACGAGACGATTACGGGCATCGAGACAGTGGAGCCCACCTTCGGTCTGCCGGCGCTGTGGATTACGAAGAAGCAGCGTGAAAAGGCGGAGCTGTTAGGGTATACCACCATCGACCCGCCCTCCGTCATTACGACGCACCTGATGGAAGTCATCAAATCCCACGCGGCGGAGCTTTTAAGCCGCCAGCAGGTGCAGACCCTCATCGAAAACCTCGCCCAGTCGCAGCCGGCGCTGGTGGAGGAAGTGGTGCCGAAGATGTTCTCCTTCGGCGAGATTCAGAAGGTTCTGGTGCGGCTGCTGCGTGAAAACATCCCCATCAAAAACCTCGGGACGATTCTCGAAACCTTGGCGGAGTACGGCACCATGACGAAAAACCCCGACGATTTGGCGGAGCTTGTGCGGCAGAGTCTCTCCCGCATCATTACGCACCGGTTCCTGGCGGGGGACGAGGTGGCCATTTTAGCCCTGGACGCCAAGCTGGAGCAGCTCATCGCAGAAAAAACGAAGAAGACGGAGACGGGGCTCGTTACCGTTCTCGAGCCGAACCAGCTCCAGTCCGTCTTTATCTCCACGAAGGAACTGCTTGAACGCTTTACCATGGAGGGTAAGCGCGTGGTGGTGCTGACGGCGCCGGCCATCCGGCCGCGGTTTAAGAAGCTCATCGAGCAGGTGGCGCCGGGCATGCCCGTTCTCTCCTACGCGGAGATTGACCCGAATCTCGAGCTGCACATCGAGGGCGTCATCAAAGCGGCATAGCGGGACAAATGAAACATGTATTGGAAGAATATCGGTAGATAGGGGCGGCAAATGGAAAAAGAACAAGTGGATATCGAGGCCCTTTGGGATGAGTACTTCTCAACGGGCGGGGAAGAGGTTAAAAATAAAATCATCTCCCATTATCTCTATATCGTCAGCATTGTCGTCAAACGGCTCATGCCGCAGTACAAGGACTACAGCGAAAAGGACGAGCTGATGAGCTGCGGCGTGATCGGCCTTATCGATGCCGTGAATAAATTTGACCGTTCATTCGGTGTTAAATTCCAGACCTACGCCACCGTGCGCATCAGGGGCGAAATCATCGACTACATGCGCAAGCAGGACTGGGCACCGTCCAGCCTGCGGAAGAAAATCAGTAACATTCAAGACGCCATCGAGGTGCTGGAAGCCGAACTGAACAGACGGCCCACAGAGGCGGAAATTGCTGACTATCTCGGCGTCAAAGAATCGATGGTTCAAAAAGTGCTCCAGAAGTCTCACATGTTCAACCTCGTGTATTTCGAGTCGATGATTTATGAAAAAGAGTCGGAAGAGAACGTGGAGATGTCCCGGAACGACCCGTATCTGAAAATCGAAAACGAGGTCATGCTGGAGGCCCTTAAAAAACTCATTGACCAGCTTCCTGAACGGGAGCGGCTCGTCATCACCCTGCATTATTTTGAAGGGATGACGATGAAGAACATCGCCAAAATCATGAACATCTCCGAGTCACGGGTTTCACAGATTCACTCGCGCATTCTCATGGATATGAGAAAAGCCCTGCAGGACTAGCACGATGCAAATTGTGCAACCGGCGAGGGGCGAAGGGATTCCCTTTGAAGAATCTGACAAAAACCGTGTAATTTTCAATTTAGCGTTTTAGTCTAAGCAAAATCTTACGATATGTATGATAGCGGGCATTGCCCCTATCGTAGCGGGAGGGTACTATGGTTCGAGGATTGTATACCGGCGCTACGGGAATGATTGTCCAACGCAACAAGATGGACGTTCTCACAAACAACATCGCCAACGTGGAGACAGCGGGCTACAAGGCGGACACGCTCGTCACATCCACCTTCGACGAGGTCATGCTGGAGCGCCTGCACGACCCCAGCGTAAACTTCGTGGGGGCGGAGCCGGTGGGCCCCTACTCCTTCGGCACCCACGTGGAAGAGCTGTACACCGATTTTTCCACGGGCACGCTGGAGGAGACAAACAGAAGCACCGACCTTGCCATCGTTGGCGACGCGTTCTTCTCCGTTCAGGCGGAAGACGGCCGCGTGCTCTACACAAAAAGCGGCAACTTCACGGTAAACGCCGAAGGGTACCTTACCACGCAGGAGGGGCAGTACGTCCTCGGGACAAACGGGCGCATCTTCGTCGGCTCGGAGGACTTTTCCGTCTCCCTCGACGGGCGCGTGACGGGCCCCATGGCGCAGGAGGACACCCTCGCCCTCGTCAGTTTTGAGGATACGGGCGTTTTGCGTAAAGTCGGCGGCAATTTGTACGATATTTATGGTGGTGCGGCTCCCATCCCGGCCGGGGAGTATTCCGTCCGGCAGCGGATGCTGGAGGGCTCCAACGTCTCGGCGGTGGACGAAATGGTGAACATGATTGCCGTTTACCGCAACTACGAAATTAACCAGCGTATTGTGAGCATGGTTGACAAGTCTCTTGAGCAGACGGTCACCCTCGGCAGAGTAGGAGGCTGATAAGCGATGCAACAATCTCTGTATTCTGCCGCCGTGGGCATGACGAGCCAGCAGACACGACTGGACACCATCGCACAAAACATCGCCAACAGCCAGTCCGCGGGGTATAAAGCCGCCCGGGTGGATTTTAAAGACGCGCTGTATCAGACAATGAAGACCCCCGTTTTAGAGGACGGGGCGGAGAACAACCTGTTTGTGGGAAGCGGCGCTGTGGTCGCCTCCATCGCAACGACGTTTGAGCAGGGCAGCATTGTGGCCACGGGGGAGATGTACGATTTCGCCATTGCCGGCTCCGGGTTTTTTGCCCTGCGGGGACGAAACGGCGAAGTGATGTATACCCGCAGCGGCAGCTTCCGCGCCGCGCCCTTTAACGATGAGATGTACCTCACCAGCCAAAGCGGTGAGTTCGTCCTCGGCACAGACGGGGACGTTATCCGTATCCCGGACGGCGGCATTCGCGTCGCCGAAGACGGGACGATTTACAGCAATGACGAACGCGTTGGCCAAATCGGCTTGTACGATTTTACGAATCCGAACGGCCTGTCCAAAGTGGGGGAAACGCGCTTTATGGAAACGGCGGCCTCCGGCCCGGCCGAGGCGCAGACCGAGGGCATCATCCTTCAGGGAAACCTTGAACAGTCGAACGTCTCGCTGGCCGATGAGATGACGATGCTCATCCGCTCCCAGCGCGCCTACGCCCTGATGAGCCGCGCCCTCTCCACCACGGACAATATGTTGGGCCTTGCCAACACGATGCACAGCTAAGGAGGTAGACAATGGCTCTTGCGGTCTGCGAGTTCTGCAATAAAGCGTTTAACAGCTATGGTTCTAAAATCTGCAGCGATTGCGGAAAAGATATTGACGATGCCTATAACAAAGTGCGAAGATATCTGTATCAGCAGCCGGAGAAAGCCGATTTCCTCTCCATCGTGGAGGGCACAGGCATATCGGAGAAAGAACTCAGCTATTTGATGAAAAAGGGCCGTGTGGAAATTGTGGACCGGTCCCCGAAAAGTGTCCGCTGCCGTCTCTGCGGCGGGGAAACGAAGTACGGAACCCTCTGCGATACATGCGCCGCCCGGATGCTGAAAGAGCAGCTGACGAAAAGCGAAGAACGCCGGAAAGAGCTCGGCCGCCAGCAAAACGAGCGGCGGCGGGCAAACGATGAGGAAATCAAGGTGCGCGCTACAAAGCCGCAGCGCACCATAGACGATACGGATCCCGAAAGGAAGCGGACGATTCCCATTTCTTACAGGATTCAGCAAAAAACCGATCAGAACGGGAAGTAAGGGTGATGTAGAGTGAGAATTAACTCTGTCAATCAATCGAACGCCATCGCGCAGTATATGAACGCCGTGCAGGCAAAGCAGGAAAAGACGCCTGCCCGCCCGGAACTGAGCAGCGACAGCGTGGAGCTCTCCGATGGCGCCAAGAAGTACGCCGCCTTCTTAAAGGAAGCGCGGGCAAATCTTGAAAACTCGGAAGTCGAGGAAGCGGCCAAGGTCGCCGATATCATGGAGAAGATCAAGAAAAACGAATATAAAGTCTCCAGCGACGATTTGGCGGGGAGCATCATGCGCGGAATTCCGACGCATATTTAGCGTCATGGAAAACGCAAACGTTATTTCCGCGGCGGCTGCGCTCTCAGCGGCCCTTTCCGCATCTGAAGCGAAGATTGGGTCCCTTATCGAATCGGCCAAGCTCAAGGAAGCGCTGCTTCGGGCCGAGGATATTGAGGGCCTGAAGGCGGCTGTGGAGCAGGAAGAGGAGCTCGTGGCGTCCTTTGGCGCGGTAGACGTGCTCCGGGAGGAAAAATCAAAGGCGCTGGCGAGAGCCGTGGGCCTTAAAGAGGAAAGCCCCGCCCTTGGTGACATCATCGCTGCCATGGGGGACACGCCGCAGGCGGTGAGCCTGTCGGCCCTGCGGGAGAAACTCAAAGCCGCGCTGGCCCGTCTCGACATGCACAACACGCGCGTTGCGCATCTCCTTGAGCTGAAGAAGCAGTATGCCGACTTCATGCTGGAGAGTCTGCGGGAGCCGGAGCCCCGCGCCGCCGTCTACTCGCAGACAGGCGAGCGGGCGGAAGGGGACAGCGGGCGCCGTATTCTTGATGTACAAATCTGAAACCACCGCTGCTGCGCGAAAAGCCGTTCAAGCAGCAGCCATTTAATATAATGAGCAGCAATATGACTATTTTGCGGCCTTTTTAGACGAGGGGAGCGTGACGATACGCCATGAGCACGATTTTCGGTTCTTTTGAAATCGCCAAATCAGGGCTCTCCGTTGCCATGCTGCAACTGAACGTGACGGAACAGAACATTGCAAACGCCAACACGAAGGGCTACACGCGCCAGCGGGCGGTGACGTCGGCCGTGGAGCCGAACTCGTCCAACTACTTAATCGCCCCGCGCCATGCGGCCCTTGTGGGACAGGGCGTCGAAGTGATTAATGTCACGCAGATTCGCAGCGACTATCTCGACGCGCAGTACAGAAAACTCAACACCGATTACTACACGAACGAATCGATTGATCAGGCGCTGACGTACTTAAACGGCGTGTTCAACGAGCTTGACGAAGATGCGGGCCTGACCACTGCGATAAAAAACTTCTATTCCGCCCTCAACACCTTCAGCTCCGACCCGTCCAGTCACGAGTTTCGGACGAACGTCCAGCAGCAGGCCCAGGCGCTCACGGATACGTTTAACACCATTTACGATGAAATGCGCAGCCTGTGGGAGGACCAGAACGCCAGCATCCGGACGGATGTGGAGCAAATCAACTCCTACGCGGAAAAAATCGCCGCACTGAACCTGGCCATCGCCCGGGCGGTGCAGGCCGACGCGGCGACGAACGATTTAAAAGACGAACTCAACCTCCTGCTGGATGAACTCTCCGGATATGTGAGTATTGAATACAAATTCAACGAAAACCAAACGGTGGATATCACCATCGGAGGGAACGTACTCGTCACCGGCAGGCAGTTTAGCCGCATTGACATGGCTTCGCCCGTGGAAAACGCAGAGGCCATCGACGGGCTGACGCAGGAGATTGCCGGGCTCAACGCCCAAATTGCAGCCGCTCTTGAAGCCGGCGAGGACATCGCGGAGCTTGAGACGCAGCTTCAGGAAAAAATAGACGAGCTCAGCGAGTATCTCAGCGTTACGGTTGAAACGGACGCGGATACGAACCAGAGAAGTGTTTTCTTCGAGGGTGTTGCCCTCGTTAGCGGGGCGGAGGCTCGTGCGTCGAGGGAGGCCGTTGAAACCAATCTCGAAGCGTGGGTGGCGTTTCACAGCAACACGCTGACCTTAAATGGCGAGACTCTGGATTTCGACGGGGCTATTACGGGCGGCCGCCTGTACGGGCACGTCAGAATGGCCACAAGCCTGCGCAGTGACGCACAGGGCATCCCGTTTTACATGAATCAGCTCAACGAGCTGGCCCGGGGTATGGCGCGGGACATTAACGCCATTCATCGGGAGGGCTGGACGTATCCCTCCGGCGGCACCCTGAGCCAGACGGGCATCAACTTCTTCCACGTGCCCGGCTCTCTCGACGAAGAAGGAAGCCCGTTGTACGATTATTCCACCGTCACGGCGGGGAATATCCGGCTCAGTGAAGAAGTCCTCGCAAGCCCGAATTTTATCGCCGCGTCCTCTGAAACGGTGAATCTGGAAGCGGGCGTTACGGAGTCGGGCAACAACGTTGTCGCCCGGGCTCTCTATGGGACTCTCAGCAAAAACGGCTATTTCGACAAGCTCAACAGCATCGTAGCGGATCTTGCCATTGAAACCGATACCGTCCGCAATATTATGGCCACGAAGGACACCCTGGTGACGAGTGTTGACACACAGCGCATGTCCCTGTCCTCCGTCTCGATGGACGAGGAAACGACGAATCTCATTATGTTCCAGCAGACGTATAACGCCTGCGCGCGTGTCGTGACCACCATCAGCGACATGATTGATACGCTGGTCAACCGAATGGGCGTGTAACCCATGCGGCGGCGGGGCCAGTCTTGACCACGGGAGGGAAGCCAACATGAGAATCACAAGCTCCATGATGGGCGATCAGTTTTTAAGAGGCTCCAACAGAGCCCTGTCACTCGTGAATAAATACAACTTGCAGGTTGCTTCCGGCAAAAGGCTCACCAGTATTGCCGACGATCCCGCCAGCACCACAGCCGTCCTGCGGGCGCGGACGAAGCTGTCCAGCCTGGCCGACTACCAGTCCAATATTTCCACAGCGTCTTCCTACATGAAAGAGGTGGAAGCGGCCGTCTCCGATTTAGACGAGCTGCTTCAGGACGTTTACGGAGAAGTCATTTCCGCCCTAAGCGGCGGCAAGACGAAGGAAGACTTAAGGGCCATCGCCGAGCAGGTGCGCGTCCTGCGGGACGAAGTCGTCGCCATCGGCAACCAGAGTATCGGGACGAGCTATCTTTTCGGCGGATACAACTTCACCGGCACGATTACGGATACTGACAAAAAAGCGCCCTTCGTCGTGGATGAAGTCAACGGCCACCTGTACTACAACCAGATAAACCTCTCCCTGTATTCATGGTACGACGAGTACACAAACTACACACGACTCATGGACTTATACTTCCACAATCCCGACAAGGACGCAAACAGCCTGAAGGAAATCGTGGACGCTTTCGACCCGTCCGGCTTTAGCGACGCGTATTCAAAGCGGCAGGGAGAACTGGCATACCAGTCGCTGACGAGCCTGATTCTCGCCGGCGAAAACGCCCTGTATTCCGCGCGGCAGTGCGATATTGACTTGATGGACCCCCTTTACCAGAATTTTGAGCAGCTGTTTATCGGCGGGGTCGATGCCGAAGGCAACGAATTTGAAGGTCTGAAGAGCCTGCGGGACCGGCTCTTTAACGAGCTGTCTAAGGAACTGCGGGGCGATCACATACTCGCCACCGACCCGGACATCAAGACAACGCCGGACGGTTCCATCGATTACGCCTACTACGAGGAGCGGGGCATCAAGGTTTATACCGCCGATGACATGGACGAGTTTGAAAACAAATTCGACGCGCAAAAGGTCAAAGACCTCTTTGAGGAACTGTACACCCTCATCGGCGACACCGGCGACGTGTACAAAACCTCCGCCGAATCCTTAGCCGGGCATATACGCGAAAACAAGCTCGGCATGGGCACGGAGGACGACCTCGTACTGAAAATCGACGAAGAATCGAAAAAGCGGCCCACGATTCCCGTCGGCCTCAATCAGGATGCCGCCTATACCGTCAACGGCATCGAGCTCTTAGGAGAAGGCCGCCATAACGTCTACCACGTCCTCGATAAGATATACCGCATCTTGAGTCCGGAGGACGAGACACGCAAGATTGACGAAAAAGAGCTTTCCCTGGCCATTTCGACCTTGCAGGAGGCCCAGAGCAACGTCCTCACGAAGCTGACGGAAATCGGCGCCAGCCAGAACAGACTGACGCTCCTGTCAAACCGTATTGATTCCACGAAGCGCAACTACAATCTGCTGCGCTCCAACGCGGAGGAAGTGGACCTCGCGGAGGCCAGCATAAACCTTGCTACGGCCCAGACCGTCTACAACGCGGCGCTGGCCGGCGGGGCACAGATTCTGCGAACATCTTTGATTGACTACCTGCGATAAAACCGACACCCGTGCCGGGTTTCATTCAGGGGGATCGATGTGAGAATCCAGAAGCTTCAAATTGAACAGAAGTTCGCGAGGATTTCCATTCAGAATCAGATGGCGCGTCTTCAGATTCGCACGCCTATTCGACGGATTAAAGAGGTGGATGTGAAGCGCGCGCAGATGATTGTTCAGCGGAAGGGTCCCCGCGTTCAGATAGACTCCGGCGTGCTGCTGCGCAATACGGCCCGGGGCGGCCTGCAGCACCTTCTCTCCGTGAAAGCGGCGGAAGCGCGGCAGAGCCTCCAGAAGGTTATCAAGAATCTCAACCAAAAGGCAAAGGTGATGTTGGAATCGCCTGACCGCTCACAGATCATCGCGCAGAATGCGATGAACGACATGCTCAGCGTACCGGAAATGTATCCGAAAGCAGAAATCGGAGAAAACCCCGTGGCTTTCGGAATCGACCCCGGGATGCTCCAAATCGACTGGACGGAACACGAAATCACCATCCGGTGGGACGAGTATCAGGCGCCGGTTATCGTTGTGGACCCGAAACCGTCCGTCAACATCATGTTGGAGCAGGAGCCTTCCATTGAAATCAAAGTCGTTGAACACGTCTACCCGCCCGAGCAGGGGGCGACGGTGAACACAGAAGTCTAATCGGATTATTGGGAACAGGCAGGTTTGGTGATGAGTATGATGATACCCACGGCGCACTTCGGCGAAGTGGAAATCGACGAGGCGAAAATCCTCACATTTGAAGACGGATTGCCCGGCTTGGAGGACGATCAGCGTTTTGCGATTTTATCGAACGAGGAAAGCCAGCCCATCAGCTGGCTGCAGTCCCTAGACCACCCCGAAATCGCGCTGCCGGTCATCGACCCGTTTCTCTTGTGTCCTGATTACGCCTTTGACGTCAGCGATGAGGACATCGAGAAACTGGACCTGCGCGCCATTCAGGACGCCTTTGTCCTCTCCGTCCTCGTCATTCCGAAAAACGTCCGGGATATGACGATTAACCTCTCGGCGCCGGTCATCATCAACATGCGCAACGGCAAAGGGCGCCAGATTATTCTCGACGATAAAAAATATAAAGTCCGGGTTCCTGTTGCACAGTTTCTCGAACAATCCGGCAAGGGTGGTGACGGACTGTGCTCGTCTTGACACGCAAAATCAATGAAGCCCTCAAAATCGGTGAGGACGTCACCGTGACGGTGCTCAGTATCGACGGGGACAGGATTCGCCTCGGCATCGAAGCGCCGGATGAAATCCGCATCGTGCGGAAAGAGCTGCTGGAAGAAATTCAAGAGACTAACCAGCTGGCCACCCAGTCAATTTACTTTTTGGAAGAGTGGAGACGCTCCGAGAAGATGTTCGTCCAGAACAGTTTCATGAAACTGAGGGAAATGACTGAAAATATTGAGGCCAAGGACGAGGAGAAAAAATAGAGCGGCGCAAAGCGTCCTCACATACGGTTTTGCATCCTTATAAAATCCGGCATAGTCGCTCGTTGCGGCTATGCCGTTTTTTCATCCGTTTTTTGAACCTATTGCTCCGATGCACATTAGTAATACGCTGGGGCGCATACGTTTACCATTAAGCCTTGTAAACGATGAACTTCTCGATGAAGTCCGGAATCATCTCATCGCTTAGAGGAATGCTTTTGCCATTTACGAATGGATTTCTCTTTCGATTGTATATTTTTGACGAAAAACGTCGAATTATATCTTGTTAATTATTGCAAAGGGCTAAAGTTAGGAGTATAGTAGGGAGCAGTGTGCAAATCCCCGGGCATGAAGCATGCCTAAAACTATTAAAAAGAGGAAAAAGATATGAAAAGGATTAGCAGAATACTGGCAATGTTACTTATTGCGGGCTTTGCGTTTTCCCAACTGCCAATGGCGGCGCGGGGTGCAGAGAACTCAATAAACCACGGGGCTGAAGCCTCGGATACATGCGACACCGGCGCGGGTGTCGGGGAAAGTGAACCCGACATTGGCGCGGGTGTCGTTCCTTTTGGCATGACCACGCTGGGCGAAGCCGGCGATGGTGATGAAGAAGGTGACGGCGGCGAAGGCACCGATGATGGCGAAGGCACCGATGAAGGAGAAGGCATCGATGAAAGCGAAGGTGCCGATGAAGGCGAAGGTGCCGATGAGGGCAGTGAGAGCCTTGAAGTTGCCACTTGGGACGCCTTCAAGGCTGCGATTGCAAATACCGCTATCGGGGTCATAACAATCACAGATGATCTTGATGCGCTCTCTGATAGCGACCCCATCACCATCAGTAGAACAATCTGCATCACCTCGGTTTGCGAGCATACCGTCGACATGAAGGGCGCCTCCATTGTGGTTAAAGACGGGGGCAGCCTGACTCTCGACGGGGCACTTATTTTGCATGACGGAGGAGATCATGTCATTGCGGTGCAGGAGGGCGGCGAGGTTAGCATCAGCGGCGAGGCCAATGTTGCGGCAAGTAACATCGGTGTCAATGTTTATGGCGGCGAGGTTAGCATCAGCGGCGACGTCGATATCAACGGTGCCAGCAGTGCTGTCAGAGTTTCTGGCGGCGATGTCACCATCAGCGGGGGCACGATTGAGGCAAGGGGGGGTGTTGCCATTGGATCTATCGACGATAACATCGAGGTCACCATTAGCGGCGGCATGATCATGGCAACCGGCACGACAAGCTTCGGTATTGCCGCTCTTAGCGGCAATGTCACCATCAGCGGCGGAACAATCACGGCAGCCGGCGATGAAAGCTTCGGCATTGTGGTTGCTTCCGGTGATGTGAATATCATATCCTCGGCAAGGCTTGTGATTAACGACGGTATTTATAATATAGCCGAGGGAGGTGGGGAGGTCATTTCCGAACTGCTCCAAAGCCTTCCCGCGTCCATCTTTGTGTCGGCGGGGCAGAGGACGGCAGAGTTTTCCCTTGACGCCGGTGAAGGCGTGACCTTTGAGATCGATGACACCACCTCGGTCGAGTTGGCGGCAGAAATAGACACGGATAACAAAGCCACGGTGATGCTCCCTCGGGCGGCCGGCGTGTACCAGCTTGTGCTGAGGGTATGTTTAGTGGACACCCCCACTGCCCTTAAGCTCACCATCCCGGTAACGGTGAAGCCTCAGAGCGGCGGCATGCCCATGCCCACCATTCCTGCTGCAGGCGGTGCGGCGAGGGTGAACTATGTCCCCTCGGGGGGTATCCTGTCCCTGCAAATGCCGTCTGCCAAGGTGAATGAAATCATTGAAAAGAGCGGAGGCAGCACGGCGGAGCTTGACCTCTCCCAGGTCCGCGACGCCACAGCAGCCTCGCTTCCGGCTGACGCACTGGACTCTTTTATGCAGGCCGGGCTTGATGTGGCGCTCAGACTGCCTGAAGGCACCATAACGCTGAGCAGCGAATCGGCGGCCACGGTGGCTGCTCAGGCAACCGGCGGAATTGTGCGAATTGAGCTGCAGCAGGCGGCGGCAGGCACCCTCACTGATGCACAGAAGGCGGCGGTGGGAAGCGGTGATCTGGTGCTGGATATCAACATTCTATCGGGCACGCAAAAAATCAGCAATTTTAACGGCACCCTCGCCGTGGCAGTGCCCTATGACGGGCCCCTTCCCGTGGCGGTGTGGTATCTGAGTGACGAAGGTAAGCTGGAGCGCCTTGACTGCACCTTTAAAAACGGCATCGTTCATTTCACCCTTGACCATCTCTCCCTTTATGCGGTGGGGCAGGACACTGACTGGCAAATTCCCTTTACCGATGTGAAGGAGTCGAGTTGGTACTATGATGCAGTGGCCTTCATCGCCCAAAAGGGAATCACGGAGGGTACCACAGCTACCACCTTCTCCCCCGACGTCACCCTGACACGGGGGCAGTTTATCACGATGTTGCTGTGGGCATACGAAATCGCGCCCGATGATGGGGCGGCAGATAACTTCTCTGATGCTGGCGACACCTATTACACCGGCTATCTCGCGGCGGCCAAGAGGCTGGGCATTGCATCCGGCGTAGGTGACAATAAGTTCGCGCCCGAGCAGGCCATTACAAGGCAGGAGATGTTCACCCTGCTGTACAACGCCCTTGATGCCCTTGATAACCTGCCTACCGGCGACAGCGGCAGGACTTTGCTGACAGCGACGCCATCGCAGACTGGGCAAGACAGGCACTATCTGCTCTGGTGGAGCGGGGCATCTCGGGCAGCGGCGGCAGATTGGAGCCCACTGCCACCGCCACACGCGCCCAGATGGCTCAGGTGATGTATAACCTGCTCAGTAAATAAACTCTGGCGTCAGATGCGCTGGCAGGCACGGAGTCGATGAAAACGGATTGGTTATTTGCACCGTCAGCAGTAGTGCTGATTTTAAGTACACTTTCGTTTTCAGGGGTCTAAACTCACCGTAATATTAAACGAAAAAATCCGAACCTTTCTCCATTTGAAGTGAGGTTCGGATTTTTCATTGTCTGCTTTCTGAGGCGCGGATAAAATATCTCTTGGCTTAACATCATAACAGTGCTGCTGCAAAAAGTGATATTGCTCTGCGGCGCATCATCTTCCCTGCCAAGTATCTTTCGCATTTGGCGTGTATGTACATGAAAATCATAAGGTCTGGTGGGGATACAGCGTGAGCAGATTGCCTAAGATGGTGCGCTCTAGCATTTTTTCACATTGGCGTGCTTATCGGCATAAAATAGGGTGTGCCCGGGGAATAGCCACGAAATAACTCATGGCGAGCCGTTTCCGATGGCGACCAGAGTGCATTACGAGTTGTCCCCTTCGACATGATTACCCTCCTCTTCATTCAAGCTCCTGCCGGAATCGGCAGGAGTTTTTTTGCGCGAAAAAGCCAGAGTCCGGCCGGCATAGCGTGTTTATCTGCCGCACAGCGGCGTCTCGTTTCCTCTGAGGAAATCAGAGCGGACGTCATACACCGTGCGAAAACGGTGGCCTCGGGTGTTCATGTCCCGCAGTTTGATGAGCAGGAGATTGACGTCGGTTCCGAGAAGGGCTGATGCCTGCACCACGTCGTCCGTCTCCCGAAGGGCCGCCAGAACGTCGCCGTCCGGCAGGAGGAGGGATGCGGCAAAGAGGTTCGCCTCGTGTTCGAGGGGGGCGTGCGGGGTAAACAGGGCGTATTCATAGAAGACGCCGCCCGCCGCCACGGTGCGGTGGAGGGTATCATGCCCCAATTCGTGGGCGCAGACAATGGCCTGTATGACTTCCGGCAAGGTGCTGCACAAAAAGATGAAGCGGTTTCGCGCAATCACGCGGTAGAGACCTTTCAGCTTTTGAAAATCGTCGCGATAAAGAATCGTGACGCCCAGCCCTTCGGCGATTTCAAAGGGATTGCGGGTGCCGAAGCGGCGGGCGAGCTTTTCGGCCGCGCGGCGGATAGCGTCTCTACTCATTTTATGCACCTCCTTGCCATCTTCAGTATGACATAGCGTCTGTCCGATAAAACGGATAGTAAACGGAGCGTTCCGCAAGCAATGCGTTCCGGAAGGGATGATGTTTAATAGAGCGCGCACTTTAGAAAACGCCCTGAACAAGTGCGTATTCATCTCGTGGGAAAGACCGTCCCGCTGAGCAAAGGGGATAAGACATGCCTTTCATTACAGTGCGGGGGAGAAGGTGTCACAGCGGCCATGGGGAAAGTAAATCCTTCCATAGGCGCGGGAGATAGGGGAAGGTTTTTAACGCGGCGAGCGAGAAAGAGCAGGACTTGCGGCGTGGTGCACGGGCAAAGTCAGCTTGCCGCAAGAGCGGGGAAGGGCAAGGCTTGCCGCCTGTCCTGCAGGGGAGGTCAGCTTGCCCCATACGCGCGGGAAAGTTTGCACGGCTGAAATAAGGCGCAGAAATTGCAATTTGCTATATACGTCCAGTAATAAGCACGACACGTAGAAATGGCAGTTCGCTATAACGCACAAGCGAAAAATGCAACACGCAAGAACGGGACTCGGAAAAACGTGGCGCGCGATAATGCGTCCCACTCATCATGCAACCCGAAAACGGAAAAAGGCTATTCCTGTTCGTTGCCGCGGT
>DUPW01000005.1 GCA_012838125.1 Papillibacter sp. | reverse complement strand
GCCCGTGTCGCTTCAGGGCGGAGCAGGACGTGTTCACAGTTTGTACTATTGTAACATTCTCAGTGCTTTAACGCAATAACAAATATTCCGACATCGCCATGGGCCGCAACCGCCGCCCATGCATACAATGGAACGCAGGGGCGCTGCCCCCGGAAAACGCGCCGCATTGCGGCGAATCGGAGGGCCACAATGCTTTGGAGTGTAGCGCAACGCGCTAAAAAGTACATCCGCGTGCTCACCGGGAAGCCTGACGCAAAAGCCATCCTCCGCGGCGGGCCGTCCCACCCGAATCTGTACGCCACGGTGAAGCTCTACCAGACTGGAGACGGCGTTCTCGTCTGCGCAGAGGCGGGGGGCCTGCCGGATAAAGACGGCGCCTGCTCCGGCGGCGTCTTCGGCTTTCACATCCACGAGGGAACATCCTGCACCGGCACGGCCGCCGACCCCTTTGCGGATACGAAAGGCCATTTTAACCCGGACGGCTGCCGTCACCCGTACCACGCCGGCGATATGCCCCCGCTGTTTTCCAGCGGCGGGCGCGCCTTTCTCGTCTTCCTCACAAACCGGTTCAAGGTGCGGGACGTTGTGGGCAGAACCGTCGTCATCCACGCAGGGAGGGACGATTTCACCACCCAGCCCAGCGGCGACTCAGGCAAGAAAATCGCCTGCGGTGTGATAACGGCATAGCACGCGTCCATACCGCAAGAGGGACCGGGCATCGCGCGCCCGGTCCCTCTTGCTCCATTTATTTATATAACGTGCGCGCGATGCGTAAAACGCCGCTTTCGGGCACTGATAATCGCTGTCCCACACTCTCCCTCTGCGGCGCACCGAAACGCCTCATGGGGCGGCATTTTGCGCCATTTCGCACGCCGCGCCTATTTTTCCTGCGTTAAGTACACGTGCACCGCATCGGCTGCGCCGCGTCCTTCCCGAATGGCCCAGGCCACAAGGCTCTGCCCGCGGCGGGCGTCGCCGGCGGCGAACACACCCCCGGCGCTCGTCTGATACGCCCCTTCCGCCGCGAGGATGTTGCCCCGCGAATCCCGATTGAGGGAAAGCTGCTCAATGAGCGTCTCCTCCGGGCCTAAAAAGCCCATGGCGATGAGGACAAGCTGCACCGGCCAGACCCGCTCCGTGCCGGGCACTTCCCGCATTTTGCCGTCCATCCACTCTACGTCGATGGTGTGCAGTGCCGCAACAGCGCCGTTATCGTCGCACTCGATTTTCTTCGTGGTGACGCAAAACACGCGTGGGTCTCGCCCAAACACCTCCATGGCTTCCTTCTGGCCGTAATCCGTCTTAAAGGTTCGGGGCCACTGGGGCCAAGGGTTATTCTCCGCCCGCTCTATCGGCGCCGGCGGCATGATTTCAAGCTGGTGCACGCTCCTGCAGCCGTGGCGCAGGGCTGTGGCAACACAGTCAGTGCCCGTATCGCCGCCGCCGAGGACGATGACGTTTTTCCCCTTGGCGGAGATGTAGTTTCCGTCTTTTAATTCGGAGTCCAGCAGGCTCTTTGTATTCGCCGCGAGAAAATCCACGGCGAAGTGGATGCCATCGCCGTTTCTGCCCTCGGCATTTAAATCCCGCGGCTTCTTCGCCCCGATGCACAGGACGACGGCATCGTACTCTTTCCGCAGCTTCTCCATGGGCACATTCCCGCCCACGAGGGCGTTCGTTTTAAACTCCACGCCCTCCTGCTTCATGAGCCTCACGCGCCGGTCCACAACCCACTTCTCCAGCTTCATGTTCGGGATGCCGTACATAAGTAGTCCGCCGAGCCGGTCGTCCCTTTCATACACCGTGACGCTGTGACCCATCTTATTAAGCCGGTCCGCACAGGCAAGGCCCGCCGGTCCGGAACCCACCACGGCCACTTTCCTCCCCGTCCGTGCTTTCGGCGGACGGGGGAAAACCCAGCCCTTTTCAAAGGCCATCTCGATAAGCGCCCGCTCGTTTTGCTTTGTGGCGACAGCATCGCCGTCCAGTCCTGCGGTGCAGGAGCCTTCGCACAGCGCCGGGCAGACCCGGGAGGTAAACTCAGGAAAGCTGTTTGTTTTTACAAGGCGGCGGTAGGCCTGTTCGTACAGGCCTTTATAGATAAGCTCGTTCCACTCGGGAATGAGGTTACGAAGCGGGCATCCAGAGGGGGTGCCGCAAAGAGTAATCCCCATTTGGCAGAAGGCCGTGCCGCAGTCCATACAGCGGGCTGCCTGCTCTCTGATAATCTCCAGCGGCAACTGTGTGTGGAAGTCATTCCAGTCGCAAAGACGCTCCGAAACGGGCCGGTCGGGGGCGTTTTCGCGCTCGTATTCTAAAAATCCTGTCGGTTTTGCCATGGTTTATGCCCCCTTTTAGTGGTGTCCGTTTTGGCCGCTCAAGCACACGGCGTTAAAGGCCATCATGAGCGCCTCGTCGCCCGTATATCCGTCATCCTGCGCCCTTTTAATGGCCCGAAGCATCATGGCGTAGTCGTTGGGCATGACGCAGATAAAGCGCCGGACTTCCGCTTTCCAGTTTTCCAACAGGTAGGCGGCCTTGTCGCTTTTCGTATAGCGGTAGTGGTTTTCCACCATCTGCCTCAGTTCCGGCTCGTATTCGTCGTCCACAGGCAGAAGCTTTACCATCTCGGTGTTGCACCGGACGGGGAAGGAGCCGTCTTCATCGTAGACGAAGGCGATGCCGCCGGACATACCCGCCCCGAAGTTGCGTCCCGTCCTGCCGAGGATGGCCACCCTTCCGCCCGTCATGTACTCGCAGCCGTGGTCCCCCACCGACTCAACGACGGCTTTCACGCCGCTGTTGCGGACGCAAAACCGCTCCCCCGCCGCGCCGCGGATGTAGGCCTCGCCGCCGGTGGCGCCGTAAAAGGCCACGTTTCCGATGATGATGTTCTCCTCCGGGTCAAAGACACTCTCCTCCGGCGGTGTCACGATAATCTTCCCACCGGAGAGCCCCTTGCCCGTGTAGTCGTTGGCGTCGCCCACAAGGCTGATGGTCACGCCCCGCGGCAAAAACGCCCCGAGGCTCTGCCCCGCGGAGCCCGTCAGGTTAATTGTAATGGTGTCCTCCGAAAGCCCCCCGCTTGCGTACCGGCAGGTGATGCGGCTTCCCAGAATGGTGCCCACGGCACGGTCCGTGTTGCGCACCGGCACGTGGAGCGTCACCTTCTCGCCCCTCTCCAGCGCCGGCCGGCAGGCGTCTATTAGCACGCGCATATCCAGCGTCGTCTCCAGTCCGTGGTTTTGCTCCCGCACGCAGCGCAGGGGCGTTCCCTTTGGCACATCGGGGCGGTAGAGGATGGCGGAAAGGTCGAGGTTTTTCGCCTTCCACGCGCTTTTGGGAATGTGCGGCTGAAGCATATCGGAGCGGCCCACCATTTCGTCCACGGTTCTAAATCCGAGCTTCGCCATGTACTCCCGCAGCTCCTCCGCGATAAAGAGCATGAGGTTCATCACATACTCGGGCTTACCGGCAAATTTTGCCCGCAGGGCGGGGTTATTCGTGGCGATGCCAACGGGGCAGGTGTCCAGATTGCACACCCGCATCATGACGCACCCCAAGGCCACGAGGGGCGCCGTTGCAAATCCGAATTCCTCCGCGCCGAGAAGGGCCGCTACGGCCACGTCTCTGCCTGTCATAAGCTTGCCGTCTACCTCGATGACGATGCGGTCGCGCAGGTTGTTGAGCACCAGCGTCTGCTGTGTCTCTGCAAGGCCCAGCTCCCAAGGCAGGCCTGCGTGGCGCATGGAAGTGCGGGGGGAGGCGCCCGTTCCGCCGTCGAAACCGGAGATGAGCACCACGTCCGCCATGCCCTTTGCCACTCCGGCGGCCACGGTGCCGACGCCCGCTTCGCTCACCAGCTTGACGTTGATGCGGGCCGCAGGATTGGCGTTTTTCATGTCGAAAATCAGCTCCTTGAGGTCCTCAATGGAGTAGATATCGTGGTGGGGCGGGGGGGAGATGAGACCCACGCCGGGGGTTGAGTGGCGCACCCGGGCCACTTCCGGATACACTTTCCGCCCGGGCAGCTGGCCGCCCTCACCGGGCTTTGCCCCTTGGGCAATTTTTATCTGGATCTCACTGGCGTTTACAAGGTACTCACTGGTGACGCCGAAGCGGCCGGAGGCCACCTGCTTCACCGCGCTGCAGCGCCAGTCGCCGTTTTCGTCCCGCTTAAACCGCGCCGGGTCCTCGCCGCCCTCGCCTGTGTTGCTCTTTGCGCCGAGGCGGTTCATGGCAATGGCGATGGCCTCGTGGGCCTCTTTACTGATGGAGCCGAAGGACATGGCCCCCGTCTTAAAGCGTTTTACGATGCTCTCCGCCGGCTCCACTTCATCAAGGGGGATGGGGTTCCCCTTCTTAAACGCCAGCGCCGAGCGGAGGGTGGCGCAGGCCTCCTCGTTTTCACCCAGCTTCTTTGAAAACTCCTTAAACAGCCTGTAGTCGCCGGTGCGGACGGCCCGCTGAAGGAGGGAAATCGTCTCGGGGTTATAGATATGGTACTCGCCGCCGCTGCGGTACTGATAGTACCCGGCAGACTCCAATTCCTCCTCAAAGAGGGGACTAAAGGCCTGTTCGTGGCGCATTTCCGCCTCCCGGGCAATTTCATCCAGCCCCACACCGCCGATGCGGGAAGGGGTCAGGGTGAAGTATTTGTCAATAACCTCCCGCGAGACACCCACGGCCTCGAAAATCTGCGCCCCCATGTAGCTTTGAATCGCGGAGATGCCCATCTTAGAAAGGATTTTGATGACGCCCTTGTAGGCCACTTTGACGTACGCCTTCACCGCCTCCTCGATGGTAAAGCCCTCGATATACCCCGTCCTCGCCAGCTCGCAGACGGACTCCAGTGCAAGATACGGGTTGATGGCGGCGGCGCCGTAGCCGATGAGGCAGGCAAAGTGGTGCACCTCCCGCGGCTCGCCGGACTCCAAAACGATACTCGCCTTCGGGCGCAGTCCCGCCCGGATGAGGTGGTGGTGCAGGCCGCCCACGGCGAGAAGCGCCGGAATCGCCGCGTGGCCTTCGTCCACGCCACGGTCGGAGAGGATGAGAATGGTCGCGCCCTCTGAAATCGCCTGCTCCGCCGCAGCAAAGAGCGTGTCAAGGGCATCCCGAAGCGCTGCTCCGCCGCCGCCCGCCTTAAAGAGGATGGGAAGGGTGGCGGACCGAAACGGCCCCTCCTGAATTGCCGCAATCTTCGCCAGATTTTCATTCGTCAAAATGGGATAGGGCAGGCGGATGCGCCGGCAGCTTCCCGGCCCAGGGTGGAGCAGGTTGCCTTCGGCTCCGAGGAACACCAGAGGGGACGTGACGATTTCCTCCCGCAGGGCGTCAATGGGGGGATTGGTCACCTGTGCGAAAAGCTGCTTAAAGTATTCGTAGAGCAGCTGCGGGCGCCTTGAGAGCACCGCAAGGGGCGTATCCGTTCCCATGGCGCCCACAGGGTCAACCCCCGTGGTGACCATGGGGGCGAGGAACATCCGCAGGTCCTCGTAGGTGTAGCCGAAGGCCTTTTGCATCTGATGAAGGGGAAGGCTGTTTTCGGCGCACGTGCCCTCCTGAAGGGTCTTTATATCCACCATGTTCTCTTTAAGCCACCGGGAATAGGGGGCGGACTTCGCCGCCGCACTTTTTATCTCCTCGTCCCCGATGATGCGCCCGGCCTGCGTGTCAATCAGGAGCATCCGGCCCGGGCGCAGACGCTCTTTGAGCCAGATTTTCTCCGCCGGTACGTCGATGACGCCCACTTCAGACGCTAAAATCACCATATCGTCCGTGGTGACGTAATAGCGGGAGGGGCGCAGACCGTTGCGGTCGAGCACGGCGCCCACGCGCGCCCCGTCCGTAAAGCACATGGCGGCAGGGCCGTCCCACGGCTCCATGAGGCAGGCGTTGTACTCATAAAACGCCCGATTTTCTGCGCTCATGCTCTCGTGGCCGTACCAGGGCTCCGGCACCATGAGCATCATCACCCGTTCAATGGGCATGCCGGAGAGCATGAGAAACTCCGCCGTGTTGTCAAACATGGCCGAGTCGCTGCCGCTCATGTCGATGACGGGCAGGACCTTCTCAAGCTCCCCACCAAAGACGGTGCTTTCAAAGAGGGCCTCCCGGGAGCGCATGAAATTGACGTTGCCGCGCACCGTGTTAATCTCGCCGTTATGTACGATGCAACGGTTCGGGTGCGCCCGCTCCCAGCTGGGGAAGGTGTTGGTGGAGTATCGGGAATGGACGAGAGCGAGGGCCGTGATGACGGACTCGTCCTGCAGGTCGAAATAAAACCCATCCACCTGCTCCGCCGTGAGCATCCCCTTGTACACCACAGTGCGGGCTGACAGGCTCGGCATGTAAAAGGCAAAGCCCCGCTCACCTGCCGTCTTTTCCATGCGGCGGCGGATGACGTAGAGCGCGCGCTCAAAGGCGTCTTCGCTGATACCCTCCCGCCCGATGAACACCTGCCGGATAAAGGGCATGCTGTCCTTCGCCGTCTTCCCCAGCATGGTATCGTCCACGGGGACGTCACGATAATCAATCAGCCGCTGCCCTTCCTCGGCGATAATGCGGGCAAACTCCACTTCCGCCGTGGCGCGCTCGTTTCGGTCGTGGCTCAGGAAGATAAGGCCCGTTCCGTATTCACCCCGTGCGGGCAAGGCAAATCCCGCCTGCGCGCAGACTTTTTCGTAGTATTCGTGGGGAATCTGCAGGAGAATACCCGCGCCGTCGCCCGAGGTGGGCTCACTGCCGACGCCGCCGCGGTGGTCGAGGTTCTTCAGTGCCGTAAGCGCCTGCCGGACAATGGCGTGGGAGCGCTCGCCCCTAATGTGGACGACGGCGCCGATGCCGCAGGCGTCATGCTCAAACTGCGGGTCGTACAGGCCCTGCCGCTTCGGGATGCTAGACTTCATAGTGACCATTCCTTTCAAGAAAACAGGAGTAACGCGTGGGGTTCCGAAACGTTTGTTCCGGTGTGCAATTTTATATATGTCTCGTTGCAACTTGTGCCGATTTTGCAGGAGATTTTACTTTATACAGTCTATGATTGCAATATATTTTTCTGATTGTTGCAATATTGCCAAAATTTCCTCGTGTTTTGGGATTTTAATCCACGAGCTTTTGTGATTTTTAATGTGCGCTGCCGGTTTAAAGCGGGCGGCCTAATGAGGAAACAAAAACATGGCACTTAAACCAGCTGCTAAAAGCACCCGATTTAAGCGCCATGCGTCTTTGCAAGGCCGTTATTTCGTTTTCATGCACGCACGGAAAGCCTTAAGCCCGGCCGTACTCCGCACGCCTTTGTGCGGCGGCCTTATGGACTATGCCTTACTGTGGTGCCTCCGCCCCGCTGCTGCGGGGCTTACCCCGACCGCCGCGTCCGCCGCGGTGGGAGCGTCTGCTCTTCTTCGGCTTATCGCCGCCGGCAGCCTCCGGCGCGGCTGGTTTTGCAGCGGCGGGCTTTGCGGCGACGGGTTTTTTCTCCGTCTTTTTCTCCGGCTTCGGCGCAGGTTTGGCGCGCCGGTTATCTTTTTTGTGCCTCTTCTGGGCCGGTTTGTTGGGCTTTTCTCCGGAGGAGGACCCAGAGGCCGTCCTTCTCGCCGGCTTTTCTGACCCCGGCGATCTTGGCGCAGGAGGCGGCGGCGCAGGCTTCGGTTTTTCGATGAAACCGGCTTCCTCCAATCTACCTTCCGCCTTTGCCGCAAGGTATTCGGCCCTGCGGGCCTTTCCGCCGAGGATTTCAAGCTCGTCGAAGGTGAAGGTTTTGAGGGTGGTGTCGATACCGTCTTCCAGACGGACTTTGGCGTATCCCCGCAGGAGGTTTACGCTGATGACGGAACCTTTCCCGTGGGGCGTCTCCACGAAGGCGTCCGCCTTCGGAGCCTTTTTGACGATTTCCTCGTAGGCCTCCTCCTCATACTTCAGGCAGCACATGAGTCGCCCGCAGGTGCCCGATATTTTAACGGGGTTTAGGGAGAGACCCTGGGTTTTGGCCATTTTAATGGACACCGGATGGAATTCATCTAAAAACTGCGTGCAGCAAAACTGCTTTCCGCAGATTCCGAGCCCACCTAACATACGGGCTTCGTCCCGCACGCCGATCTGGCGCAGCTCGATGCGTGTTTTGAACACTGATGCAAGGTCGCGCACAAGTTCGCGAAAGTCCACGCGCCCGTCCGACGTGAAGAAGAACAGGATTTTATTCCCTTCGAAGCTGAATTCAACGTCCACGAGCTTCATGTCGAGTCCGTGTTCAGCGATCTTTTTCTGGCAGAAGACAAAGGCATCGGCCTCGCGCACCTTGTTTTCCTCGGCGCGCTTTTTGTCTGCCTCCGTCGCAATCCGGACGACGGGCCGCAGCGGGGGGATGATACAGTGGTCCTCCACCTCGTGGTTGCCCCAGGTGCATTCAGCATACTCAAGGCCCTTTGAAGTTTCAACTATTACTGCGTCACCCGAAGAAATCGTGAGCCCCGCCGGGTCAAAGTAATACACCTTGCCCTTATTCTTAAAGCGTACACTGATTACTTCAGTCATATTTCTCCTCGTTTTCTATTGTAAAACCCCTTCGGGTTCGTCAAGGAGCGCGGCGCAGAGAAACCCGGACACGTGGACGACGCCCACGTTAAAGTCGAGATACTCCGCCGCCTTACCCAACACGTCATACGCGTGAATAAGGCGCTGCGCCTTTGCGCTTCTCTTTTGTGCGTGCGCCAACAGCAGGGCGCGCGCCTGCGATATAAAATCGCGCAATTCGTCCCGGCTG
>DUPW01000004.1 GCA_012838125.1 Papillibacter sp. | reverse complement strand
GGAAGGGGAACAAAATACGCCTCCAAACGAACCGTTTGGAGGCGTTTGCACGAGCAGGACTGAATCGGCTGAAAAGCGTATACAATCTTAAGGCGCGTTTACTTCGTGCCGAAGATGCGGTCACCGGCGTCCCCGAGGCCGGGGACGATGTAGCCGTGGTTATTGAGGTGATCGTCCACCGCGGCGACGTAAATGTCAATATCGGGGTGGTCCTTGCGCACACGCTCGATGCCCTCGGGGGCCGCAAGGATGCAGAGCAGCTTAATATGTTTGCTCCCATAGTTTTTGATAAACTGAACAGCCGCCGTGGCGCTGCCGCCCGTGGCGAGCATGGGGTCGACGATGTAGACATCGCGGTCGGAGATATCCTTCGGCAGCTTGCAGTAGTACTCAACAGGCTCGAGGGTATCCGGGTCCCGATAAAGGCCGATGTGGCCCACTTTTGCCGAGGGGACGAGGGTCAGGAAACCGTCCACCATGCCAATGCCGGCCCGCAGAATCGGCACAACGGCCAGCTTCTTGCCGGCAATCTTCTTCACCTTCGCCGGCGCAACGGGTGTTTCCACTTCGACCACTTCAACCGGCAGGTCGCGCGTGGCTTCGTAGCACATCAGCGTGCAGATTTCAGAGACAAGCTCGCGGAATTCCTTAACGGATGTATTCTTGTCGCGCAGAATAGAGAGCTTGTGCTGCAAAAGCGGGTGGTCAAGTACATGTAAAGTGCCCATACTATCATCCATTCTCCATTTATTTTATCGTTCCGTCGTCCGGAAGAATCGCAACGACTTAGTTTGACTCCGCCCCAGAGCGGCTCAGGCGCTCGCGCTCAGCCTGAGAAAGGCGCAGGTAGCTCGGCTGAAGCTCAAGGGGGCTGATGCGCCGGCCATTTAGCGCCGCCTGCGCCACGCCCCACGCCGACTGAAATTGCAGCATCGGGTGCGCAAGGGAGCAGGGAACGGACGCCTTTGTGAATGCGTCATAGCAGAGGCGCGCCCCGTCTCCAACGAGGACGCAGGGGAGGCGGCGCGATGCCACATCTTCCATAAGTTCCTCTATCGAAAGCGCCCTGTCCTCACACAGTCGCGTGATGCCGCCCTTTTCGCGCATAAACAGCCCGTTATAAACCTGATTGCGCCGGGCATCCATAACAGGGCATACAAGCACATTTTCCTCGGAAACGTGATACGCCATCGCCTCGAGGGTGGACACGCCGCAGATATCCAAATCCGCACCCCACGCCAGTCCAATGGCCGCAGAGACGCCGATGCGGACACCTGTAAAGGAACCGGGGCCGGCGGCCACGGCGATGAGGGAGAGGTCGGCAATCTGTGTATTTATGTTTTTTAAGAGGTCTTCCGCCATTTTCATGAGGGTTGCGCTGTGGGTCAGCCCCGTGTTCTGATAGGACTGAGCCAACAGGAACCCGCCGCCGTCACACAGGGCGACCGAGGCGGCTTTTGCGGACGATTCAAAGGCGAGGATGTTCATTTTTGCGCCTCCGGCAGTTCAATGTCGATACGGCGGCCCCCGTCCTCCGTGTGGGAGATAACGACGCGCACAGCGTCTTCAGGCAGCGCGTTGGGGACGATTTCGCTCCACTCCACGGCGATGATGCCACCGCGCTCTAGATATTCGTCCCACCCGATGTCATACAGCTCGTCCTCACCGGAAAGGCGGTACATGTCGAAATGGAACAGCGGCACGTTGCCGGGGTATTCGTTGACGATGGTGAAAGTCGGGCTGGAAACACGCGCGCCGATGCCAAGACCCTCGGAAAGGCCCCGCACAAAGGCTGTTTTCCCGGCGCCCAGTCCGCCATAGAGAGCGACGACGGCACCTGGGCTAAGCCGCCCGGCGAGACGGCGCCCCGCCTCTTCCGTTTGCTTTTCTGAATGTGAAAAAATCGTCATATCGGTACCTGAAGGGTTATTTTCGGAAATTTGCCGTTTGATAGTATACCACACTTACCCAGATTATTAAAGAAAAAATAAATGCGGTGGACGTCCGGCGCAGAAAATGATAAAATAAATTGTTAAAGAAAACGGTAAGGAGGACAGGCATTGAAGAAAGTCATCGACACAGTTGGCAAATATCTTCTCGAGTCGGACATGCTTTTGCTTGTTCTTTGTATCGTGAGCTCCGTATTCGGCATCATCCTCATCGACAGCGCCACACGCTATGAAGTACATTCCAATAACGTGACGATTCAGACAGCCGCGCTGATTCTCGGCGTCTTTCTCTACGTCCTTTTCTCGCTGATTGACCTTGACATGATTGCCGACAAATCGAAAATTCTCTATGTCATGAGCATTTTGTTTATCTCCACGCTCTTTATCTGGGGCATATCGGGCAACACGGGCAACCGCGCGTGGCTTCGATTCGGATCAATCGGAATCCAGCCGTCTGAAATTGTGAAAATCCCGTATACCATCATTATGGGAAAGATGATTGCAACGGCGCGAGATAGGCGAACCCTCAACGCGCCCCTCACGCTCCTCCAAATTATTGCCGCCTTTGGCTTTCTTTTCGCGTTTATTATCATCTCCTCGCAGGACCTCGGTTCTGCCCTCGTGTACCTGTTCATTCTCATCGTTATGCTTTTCATTGGCGGGCTGGACTACAAGTGGATTGCCCTCGGCGTCGCTTTAGTGCTGGCCATGATGCCCCTTGCATGGAAGTTTTTCCTCTCGGAGGGACAGAAGGCGCGCATCCTCGCGCCGTACGACCCCAGCGTTGACCCGACGGGCATGTACGTCATGTGGCAGGCAAACCAGAGCAAGCAGGCCATCTCCGGCGGTCGGTTTTTCGGCCAGGGCCTGTATAACGGCGTCATGACGCAGTCCGGCGCCGTTCCCCGCCAGCACACAGACTTTATCTTCTCCGTGGCGGGGGAGGAGCTGGGTTTTGCCGGATGCTTTCTCGTGATTTTGCTGCTGCTGCTGATTATCATCCGTGTGATACACGTGGGCATTAAATCAAACAGCACCCTCGGCATGCTGGTCTGCACGGGTTTTGCGGCAATGCTGGTGTTCCAGATGCTCGAAAACATTGGCATGTGCTTGGGGCTCACGCCCGTCATCGGACTGACGCTTCCGTTTTTCAGCTACGGCGGCTCCTCCGTCATCACTGTGTTCGCGGCAATGGGCATCGTCTCGGGAATAAAGATGCGCCCCAAGCCGACGCGTTTTCGGCGCGACTGATTCACCGATTTATCAAAAAGTGAAGAATAACGGCCGGTTTTCTTGTATAATCAAACGAAATCGGCCGAAAGTCTTGTTTTAAAAAAGGATATTGCCCATTCTCTGCGTATAAAGAGTATAGAAGCATTGAATCGGGTAGACCCGATTGTCAAGGAGGATGCCGTTGACAATTCGTGAAAAAAGGGAGGCGCTGGAGGAGATTCTCGCCCCCCGAGGGTTTATGGCCAGCCGGTCCCGCGGCCGAGTTTACGAAGAGGAGCCTTGTGCCCTTCGGACATGCTTTCAGCGGGATATCGACCGCATCATACATAGTAAAGCGTTTCGCCGTCTCATCCACAAAACGCAGGTTTTCCTCCAGCCGGAAGGGGACCATTACCGTACCCGCCTGACGCACACGCTGGAAGTCTCCCGCATTGCGCGCACGATTTCCCGCGCACTTAAGTTAAACGAAGACCTCACAGAAGCCATTGCCATGGGGCACGATTTGGGGCATACGCCCTTCGGCCACGCCGGAGAGCGGGCTCTCAATGAAATCCTTGCCGACGCGGGCGGCTTTTCCCATAGCGACCAGAGCCTTCGGGTCGTGGACAAAATTGAGCGCGACGGGCGAGGCCTGAATCTGACGTATGAAGTGCGGGATGGAATCCAAAACCACTCTTCCGGCCGGGATCGTCTCACCCTTGAGGCCCAGGTGGTTCACCTTGCCGACCGCATAGCCTACTTAAATCACGATTTAGACGATGCCCTGCGCGCCGGAATCCTGACGGAAAAGGACATTCCGGACGAAATCCTCTGCGTCATCGGAGAGACGAACTCAAGCCGCATCAACACGATTATTTCCGACATCATTGAAAACAGCCGGGACGCGGACACCGTGGAGATGAGCCCGGGAATGAATTTTGCCTTCTCCAGCTTCCGCCTCTATATGTTTGAGAACGTCTACACCAATATGCGCGCTAAAAGTGAGGAGCGAAAAGTCTACGGCCTCATCAGCGGAATCTATGAGCATTACATGAATAACCCCGATAAGCTCCCGCCGGAGTACCGCGCACTGGCGGAGGAGGACGGGCTGCCGCGTGCTGTGGCCGACTACGTCTCGGGCATGACGGATAAATACGCCGTCTCCGTATACAACGATCTCTTCATACCCGCGGCGTGGCAGATCAAGTAACTCATGGCAAAAGGACACGATTATTTTGTCATATATGACTGCATCCGCTTAATATTTTGATGCAATATGTATAAATTCAGTCTGGGATGGTATAAATAGCGGTAATACGTCAAATTTTCGTTTGTGTGACGGCCGCTGCTTTCATTATACCGGGGGAAAGGGAGGTTTCATGGCCTTTTCCGAACTGTTCCTCGATGAACTTGTTCGAAGAAACGACATTGTTGACGTGGTCAGTCAATACGTCCACCTTACAAAGAAAAGCGGCAACAACCTGTTCGGACTCTGTCCGTTTCACAGTGAAAAGACTCCGTCTTTTTCGGTGAACATCGAGCGGCAGATTTATCACTGCTTCGGCTGCGGGGCGGGAGGCGGTGTCATCAACTTCATCCGTGAAATTGAAAATCTCACTTACGTGGATGCCGTTCATTTTCTCGCTAAGCGCGCCGGGCTGACCGTTCCCGACGACACCGTCTCTCAGGAGGTGCGCAACAGGCGCGCGCGGCTGTTGGAGTTAAACCGCGAGGCGGCGCGGTTTTTTTATGAAGCTCTCAAATCACCGGGCGGGGAGGCCGCCCGTGAATATCTGGCACGCCGCAGCATCACGCCGGATTTTGCCACGCGGTTTGGAATCGGTTTTGCGCCGGACAGCTGGTCCGCGCTGAGCGACGCAATGATAAAAAGCGGCTATTCCACCCGCGACCTTTTAGATGCGGGGCTGATTAAAAAGAGCGCCAAGACACGCGGCGGGTTTTACGACACCTTCCGCAATCGCCTGATGTTTCCCGTCATCGACGTGCGGGGCAACGTGGTGGGCTTTTCCGGCCGTCTCTTAGGAGATGGGGAGCCGAAGTATCTCAACTCGTCCGACACGCCCGTTTTCAAAAAAAGCGCCCACCTCTTCGGCCTGAACCTTGCTAAAAAGACGAAGCTCGGCACGCTTCTTCTCGTGGAGGGCAACATCGATGTGGTCAAACTCCATCAGGCGGGGTTTGACGGCGCCGTGGCCTCCCTGGGAACGGCGCTGGCGGAGGAGCAGGTTCAGCTGCTCTCCCGATACACGAAAAACGTCATCATCGCCTACGACGGCGACGCCGCCGGAGCCAAGGCCGCTGAACGAGCTCTGTCTCTCATGGAGAAAAGCGACATGCGCGTGCACGTTCTTCGCTTGAAGGGCGCGAAAGACCCGGACGAGTTCATCGAAAAATTCGGACGGGACGCCTTTGCCAACCTGCTCGACAACGTGGAAAACCACATCGAGTACCGCATCACGACGCTCCTTGGCAAACACGCACTAGAGACGGACGAAGGGCGCCTCGGCTTTCTCAAGGAAGCGACACAGATGCTCTCAAACATCCCCAACGCCGTTGAACGGGAGATTTACGCAAAGCGCGTTGCGGAACGGGCCGGCGTATCGTCTGACGCCGTTTTATCCGAGGTCAAAAAGGCGTATAACGCGCGCAGGCGGGCAAACGAGCGGCGGCGGCAGGCGAGAGAGCGCAACGTGCGGGCTGCCGTGCAGCCAAAAAGCCGCGATATCCGGTACAAAAATGAAGTATCGGCGCTCGCGGAGGAGGGGGTAATTCGTCTGCTGGTTCTCGATTGTGAGTTATTTGGTGTTCTGGAGGAATATGATTTTTCCGAAAGCGAATTTACTTCCGATTATTTAAGGCGTATTTATGACATGATAAAGCTGCGGTATGAGGCCCATGCAGAGATTACGCCGTCACTTATTGCAAACGCGCTTGACGGCGCGGAGGCCGCACACTTTACACAGTTTATGTCGAAGCCGGAATCCCTGTCCCGTGCCGACATGGCCATGCGGGATTACATAAAAAAAATTCGTGCCGCGAAAGTGGTCACGCAGGCTGCGGAAGACCCGGAAGCGGCGCTGCTGAGAATCGTCAGAGACAAATCAGGTTGTGGAGGATATGAAAATGGAACGTAAAAAGAAGGGTGCCGCGGGCCAAGCCGCCGCGAAAGAGAAGAACCAGAAGCCCCAGGTTCTCGATAAAGCGAAGGAGCAGCTCGATCACGAGCGCCTGACTGCACTGATTGAAGAGGGAAAGAAGAGAGGGCGCTTGAGTTCAAAAGAGCTGCTGGATGTTCTGGAGGATTTGCACCTCGAGCAGGAGCAAATCGATAAGTTCTACGATACGCTGGAAAACCTGAACATCGACATCACCGGCGAGGAAGCTATTTCGCCCGTTGACGAGATCACGCCGG
Organism: Papillibacter sp.; assembly: GCA_012838125.1. GTDB lineage: Bacteria > Bacillota > Clostridia > Oscillospirales > Oscillospiraceae > Sporobacter. The sequence continues at coordinate 11,288 of DUPW01000004.1, read as the reverse complement.
ACATTGAAGAGCTTCAGAAGATTGAAAACCTCAATGAAGACGAGGTGGTGGACCCTGAATCCGTCGCCGACACGTTCAACGTAGACGATCCCGTCCGCATGTACCTCAAAGAAATTGGTAAAGTGGCCCTCTTAACAGCGGAAGAAGAGGTTGAGCTGGCAAAGCGCATGGCGGGGGGCGACAAGGAAGCGAAAAAGAGGATGGCAGAGGCCAACCTGCGTCTCGTCGTCAGCATCGCCAAGCGGTATGTTGGCCGCGGCATGCTTTTCCTCGACCTGATTCAGGAGGGCAATCTCGGTCTCATCAAGGCGGTTGAGAAGTTCGACTATACGAAGGGCTACAAATTCTCGACTTACGCCACATGGTGGATTCGACAGGCTATTACCCGCGCCATCGCCGATCAGGCACGCACCATTCGCATTCCGGTGCACATGGTGGAAACGATTAACAAGGTCATGCGCATTTCGCGTCAGCTCCTGCAAGAACTGGGCCACGACCCCACTCCTGAGGAAATCGCGGAGGATATGGGTCTTCCGGTTGAAAAAGTGCGTGAAATTCTGAAAATCGCGCAGGAGCCCGTCTCTCTTGAAACACCAATCGGCGAGGAGGAAGACAGCCACCTCGGCGACTTTATCCCTGACGAAGACGCCTCAGAACCCTCCGAGGCGGCCTCCTTCACGCTTCTCAAGGAACAGCTCTCGGAAGTACTCAGCACCCTCACACCGCGGGAGGAAAAGGTTCTGCGCCTGCGGTTCGGTATTGAAGACGGCCGGACGAGAACCCTTGAGGAAGTGGGTAAGGAGTTTAACGTCACCCGTGAGCGCATTCGCCAAATCGAAGCCAAAGCACTGCGAAAACTGCGTCATCCCAGCCGGAGCAAAAAGCTCAAGGATTTCCTCAACTAAGCTGATAAGGCCGGCGGACTTTTTTGTCCGCCGGCTTCATCCGTATAGATAGAGTGTGTAAATCAATCCTAATTGATTTACGTTGGAAAGTATGATATAATTTTATGTAGACTTTCGTCGATAAAAGACAAAACAGGGGAGGGCGGTAAACTTGGCGCAGGATTTACAGGAAAAATGCGTGAAATTTCAAAGGCACTTTTCTCAGCTGTTGGATATTGGGTGCAAACTCGTGGATATACCCGACAGCGGCGCGTCAAGTCTGAAACCGCAGCCTGAAGAAGAGAACTTCTGCGCCCGGTGCGCGTATAAACACGATGAACTGTCCACCCATCTCTACGGGTGCCACGAAGCCCACCGGTGGAACGGGCGGTATATTTACTACTGCCCCATGGGGCTTACGTTTATCGCGTCCTCCATATCCGGCGATTCAGGGGATTTGGTGGGCGGACTCGTCCTCGGCCCCTTCGTCATGGGCGATTTGCAGGATGTGCTGGCAGATCTCCCCGTTTCAGACATGGAAGAGGAAGTCTCGAAGCTCAAAGTATTCCCCACAACGAAAGTTCAGGACATGGCCGAAATTCTCTCAGCGGTGACAGCTTACGTCTCCGGCGCGGAGGATAAGAAGCTGCAGCGCCTGCTCTATGATCAGGAAAAGATACTTAAAGAGATTTATGTAGCCAAGGATTATTATGCCGACGTGGATAAACAGAGCGCGGATATGCTCCTGCGCTTTGAAAAAGACTTGCGGCTGGCCGTTTTACGGGGTGAGAAGTCGTCAGCTATGAATATGCTTAACGAAATGCTGGCGCATATCTATGTCTACTCAAACTTCGACTTAAGCGCTGTAAAGGCGCGGCTTTTAGAGCTGCTGGTCATTCTCTCCCGGGCCACCATCGAAGCCGGAGCGGACCCGGCTGAGACGTTCCGGCTCTCCGAGGACTTCATCCAGCAGATTGAGTCGTATAACGACGTGGACCAGCTTGCTTTCTGGATTTCAGATATCGTCCGCCGTTTCATCGTCCAAGCCTTTGATCTTGCGCAGGTCAAGCACTCCGACGTGGTGTTTAAGATAACGAACTACATTAAAAAGCACTGCGGCGAAAAACTGACTCTCGACCAACTGGCCAAGGAAGTATACCTGAGCAAGTCCTATCTCAGCAGCATTTTCAAACAGGAGACGGGCATGAGCCTTACATCATACATCACAAAAGTACGGGTGGAAAAAAGCAAAAAGCTGCTTCTTGAGGACTGCCTGAGCCTCGCTGTTATCTCCGCCCAGTGCGGTTTTAAGGACCAGAGCTACTTTACAAAGGTGTTTAAGAAGGAGACGGGCGTTTCGCCGAAGCGGTTCCGCAACAACTATTTTAACGAGGCGTCAAAAGCCCGGCAACGTGAAACGCGGCCATCATCATAAATTGCAAATAGAAAAGAGCCTGTGCGATATCGCACAGGCTCTTTTCTATTTGCAATTTATGATGATGGCCGCGTTTCACGTTGCCGGGCTTTTGACGCCTCGTTAAAATAGTTGTTGCGGAACCGCTTCGGCGAAACGCCCGTCTCCTTCTTAAACACCTTTGTAAAGTAGCTCTGGTCCTTAAAACCGCACTGGGCGGAGATAACAGCGAGGCTCAGGCAGTCCTCAAGAAGCAGCTTTTTGCTTTTTTCCACCCGTACTTTTGTGATGTATGATGTAAGGCTCATGCCCGTCTCCTGTTTGAAAATGCTGCTGAGATAGGACTTGCTCAGGTATACTTCCTTGGCCAGTTGGTCGAGAGTCAGTTTTTCGCCGCAGTGCTTTTTAATGTAGTTCGTTATCTTAAACACCACGTCGGAGTGCTTGACCTGCGCAAGATCAAAGGCTTGGACGATGAAACGGCGGACGATATCTGAAATCCAGAAAGCAAGCTGGTCCACGTCGTTATACGACTCAATCTGCTGGATGAAGTCCTCGGAGAGCCGGAACGTCTCAGCCGGGTCCGCTCCGGCTTCGATGGTGGCCCGGGAGAGAATGACCAGCAGCTCTAAAAGCCGCGCCTTTACAGCGCTTAAGTCGAAGTTTGAGTAGACATAGATATGCGCCAGCATTTCGTTAAGCATATTCATAGCTGACGACTTCTCACCCCGTAAAACGGCCAGCCGCAAGTCTTTTTCAAAGCGCAGGAGCATATCCGCGCTCTGTTTATCCACGTCGGCATAATAATCCTTGGCTACATAAATCTCTTTAAGTATCTTTTCCTGATCATAGAGCAGGCGCTGCAGCTTCTTATCCTCCGCGCCGGAGACGTAAGCTGTCACCGCTGAGAGAATTTCGGCCATGTCCTGAACTTTCGTTGTGGGGAATACTTTGAGCTTCGAGACTTCCTCTTCCATGTCTGAAACGGGGAGATCTGCCAGCACATCCTGCAAATCGCCCATGACGAAGGGGCCGAGGACGAGTCCGCCCACCAAATCCCCTGAATCGCCGGATATGGAGGACGCGATAAACGTAAGCCCCATGGGGCAGTAGTAAATATACCGCCCGTTCCACCGGTGGGCTTCGTGGCACCCGTAGAGATGGGTGGACAGTTCATCGTGTTTATACGCGCACCGGGCGCAGAAGTTCTCTTCTTCAGGCTGCGGTTTCAGACTTGACGCGCCGCTGTCGGGTATATCCACGAGTTTGCACCCAATATCCAACAGCTGAGAAAAGTGCCTTTGAAATTTCACGCATTTTTCCTGTAAATCCTGCGCCAAGTTTACCGCCCTCCCCTGTTTTGTCTTTTATCGACGAAAGTCTACATAAAATTATATCATACTTTCCAACGTAAATCAATTAGGATTGATTTACACACTCTATCTATACGGATGAAGCCGGCGGACAAAAAAGTCCGCCGGCCTTATCAGCTTAGTTGAGGAAATCCTTGAGCTTTTTGCTCCGGCTGGGATGACGCAGTTTTCGCAGTGCTTTGGCTTCGATTTGGCGAATGCGCTCACGGGTGACGTTAAACTCCTTACCCACTTCCTCAAGGGTTCTCGTCCGGCCGTCTTCAATACCGAACCGCAGGCGCAGAACCTTTTCCTCCCGCGGTGTGAGGGTGCTGAGTACTTCCGAGAGCTGTTCCTTGAGAAGCGTGAAGGAGGCCGCCTCGGAGGGTTCTGAGGCGTCTTCGTCAGGGATAAAGTCGCCGAGGTGGCTGTCTTCCTCCTCGCCGATTGGTGTTTCAAGAGAGACGGGCTCCTGCGCGATTTTCAGAATTTCACGCACTTTTTCAACCGGAAGACCCATATCCTCCGCGATTTCCTCAGGAGTGGGGTCGTGGCCCAGTTCTTGCAGGAGCTGACGCGAAATGCGCATGACCTTGTTAATCGTTTCCACCATGTGCACCGGAATGCGAATGGTGCGTGCCTGATCGGCGATGGCGCGGGTAATAGCCTGTCGAATCCACCATGTGGCGTAAGTCGAGAATTTGTAGCCCTTCGTATAGTCGAACTTCTCAACCGCCTTGATGAGACCGAGATTGCCCTCCTGAATCAGGTCGAGGAAAAGCATGCCGCGGCCAACATACCGCTTGGCGATGCTGACGACGAGACGCAGGTTGGCCTCTGCCATCCTCTTTTTCGCTTCCTTGTCGCCCCCCGCCATGCGCTTTGCCAGCTCAACCTCTTCTTCCGCTGTTAAGAGGGCCACTTTACCAATTTCTTTGAGGTACATGCGGACGGGATCGTCTACGTTGAACGTGTCGGCGACGGATTCAGGGTCCACCACCTCGTCTTCATTGAGGTTTTCAATCTTCTGAAGCTCTTCAATGTCCGGCGTGATCTCGTCAACGGGCGAAATAGCTTCCTCGCCGGTGATGTCGATGTTCAGGTTTTCCAGCGTATCGTAGAACTTATCGATTTGCTCCTGCTCGAGGTGCAAATCCTCCAGAACATCCAGCAGCTCTTTTGAACTCAAGCGCCCTCTCTTCTTTCCCTCTTCAATCAGTGCAGTCAGGCGCTCGTGATCGAGCTGCTCCTTCGCTTTATCGAGAACCTGGGGCTTCTGGTTCTTCTCTTTCGCGGCGGCTTGGCCCGCGGCACCCTTCTTTTTACGTTCCATTTTCATATCCTCCACAACCTGATTTGTCTCTGACGATTCTCAGCAGCGCCGCTTCCGGGTCTTCCGCAGCCTGCGTGACCACTTTCGCGGCACGAATTTTTTTTATGTAATCCCGCATGGCCATGTCGGCACGGGACAGGGATTCCGGCTTCGACATAAACTGTGTAAAGTGTGCGGCCTCCGCGCCGTCAAGCGCGTTTGCAATAAGTGACGGCGTAATCTCTGCATGGGCCTCATACCGCAGCTTTATCATGTCATAAATACGCCTTAAATAATCGGAAGTAAATTCGCTTTCGGAAAAATCATATTCCTCCAGAACACCAAATAACTCACAATCGAGAACCAGCAGACGAATTACCCCCTCCTCCGCGAGCGCCGATACTTCATTTTTGTACCGGATATCGCGGCTTTTTGGCTGCACGGCAGCCCGCACGTTGCGCTCTCTCGCCTGCCGCCGCCGCTCGTTTGCCCGCCTGCGCGCGTTATACGCCTTTTTGACCTCGGATAAAACGGCGTCAGACGATACGCCGGCCCGTTCCGCAACGCGCTTTGCGTAAATCTCCCGTTCAACGGCGTTGGGGATGTTTGAGAGCATCTGTGTCGCTTCCTTGAGAAAGCCGAGGCGCCCTTCGTCCGTCTCTAGTGCGTGTTTGCCAAGGAGCGTCGTGATGCGGTACTCGATGTGGTTTTCCACGTTGTCGAGCAGGTTGGCAAAGGCGTCCCGTCCGAATTTTTCGATGAACTCGTCCGGGTCTTTCGCGCCCTTCAAGCGAAGAACGTGCACGCGCATGTCGCTTTTCTCCATGAGAGACAGAGCTCGTTCAGCGGCCTTGGCTCCGGCGGCGTCGCCGTCGTAGGCGATGATGACGTTTTTCGTGTATCGGGAGAGCAGCTGAACCTGCTCCTCCGCCAGCGCCGTTCCCAGGGAGGCCACGGCGCCGTCAAACCCCGCCTGATGGAGTTTGACCACATCGATGTTGCCCTCCACGAGAAGAAGCGTGCCGAGCTTCGTCTTTTTAGCAAGGTTCAGGCCGAAGAGGTGGGCGCTTTTTTTGAAAACGGGCGTGTCGGACGAGTTGAGATACTTCGGCTCCCCATCTCCTAAGAGACGGCCGGAAAAGCCCACCACGTTGCCCCGCACGTCGATGACGGGAAACATCAGGCGATTGCGGAAGGTGTCGTAAAACCCGCCGCGTGTCTTGGCGCTCTTTTTAATCAGCCCCGCATCTAAAAGGTCGCGGGTGGAATAGCCGCTTTTTATCATTGCGTCGCTCAGCGCGGACCAGCTGTCCGGCGCAAAACCGATTCCAAACCGCGTGGCAAAATCCGGCGTGATGCTGCGGCGTGCCAGATATTCACGGGCGGCCTCCCCGCCCGGTGATTTGAGAGCTTCATAAAAAAACCGCGCCGCCTCGCGGTTTAACTCCAACAGCCGCGCGCGCCTGTTGCGCACCTCCTGAGAGACGGTGTCGTCGGGAACGGTCAGCCCGGCGCGCTTAGCGAGAAAATGAACGGCATCCACGTAAGTGAGATTTTCAATTTCACGGATGAAGTTGATGACACCGCCTCCCGCCCCGCAGCCGAAGCAGTGATAAATCTGCCGCTCGATGTTCACCGAAAAAGACGGAGTCTTTTCACTGTGAAACGGACAGAGTCCGAACAGGTTGTTGCCGCTTTTCTTTGTAAGGTGGACGTATTGACTGACCACGTCAACAATGTCGTTTCTTCGAACAAGTTCATCGAGGAACAGTTCGGAAAAGGCCATGAAACCTCCCTTTCCCCCGGTATAATGAAAGCAGCGGCCGTCACACAAACGAAAATTTGACGTATTACCGCTATTTATACCATCCCAGACTGAATTTATACATATTGCATCAAAATATTAAGCGGATGCAGTCATATATGACAAAATAATCGTGTCCTTTTGCCATGAGTTACTTGATCTGCCACGCCGCGGGTATGAAGAGATCGTTGTATACGGAGACGGCGTATTTATCCGTCATGCCCGAGACGTAGTCGGCCACAGCACGCGGCAGCCCGTCCTCCTCCGCCAGTGCGCGGTACTCCGGCGGGAGCTTATCGGGGTTATTCATGTAATGCTCATAGATTCCGCTGATGAGGCCGTAGACTTTTCGCTCCTCACTTTTAGCGCGCATATTGGTGTAGACGTTCTCAAACATATAGAGGCGGAAGCTGGAGAAGGCAAAATTCATTCCCGGGCTCATCTCCACGGTGTCCGCGTCCCGGCTGTTTTCAATGATGTCGGAAATAATCGTGTTGATGCGGCTTGAGTTCGTCTCTCCGATGACGCAGAGGATTTCGTCCGGAATGTCCTTTTCCGTCAGGATTCCGGCGCGCAGGGCATCGTCTAAATCGTGATTTAAGTAGGCTATGCGGTCGGCAAGGTGAACCACCTGGGCCTCAAGGGTGAGACGATCCCGGCCGGAAGAGTGGTTTTGGATTCCATCCCGCACTTCATACGTCAGATTCAGGCCTCGCCCGTCGCGCTCAATTTTGTCCACGACCCGAAGGCTCTGGTCGCTATGGGAAAAGCCGCCCGCGTCGGCAAGGATTTCATTGAGAGCCCGCTCTCCGGCGTGGCCGAAGGGCGTATGCCCCAAATCGTGCCCCATGGCAATGGCTTCTGTGAGGTCTTCGTTTAACTTAAGTGCGCGGGAAATCGTGCGCGCAATGCGGGAGACTTCCAGCGTGTGCGTCAGGCGGGTACGGTAATGGTCCCCTTCCGGCTGGAGGAAAACCTGCGTTTTGTGGATGAGACGGCGAAACGCTTTACTATGTATGATGCGGTCGATATCCCGCTGAAAGCATGTCCGAAGGGCACAAGGCTCCTCTTCGTAAACTCGGCCGCGGGACCGGCTGGCCATAAACCCTCGGGGGGCGAGAATCTCCTCCAGCGCCTCCCTTTTTTCACGAATTGTCAACGGCATCCTCCTTGACAATCGGGTCTACCCGATTCAATGCTTCTATACTCTTTATACGCAGAGAATGGGCAATATCCTTTTTTAAAACAAGACTTTCGGCCGATTTCGTTTGATTATACAAGAAAACCGGCCGTTATTCTTCACTTTTTGATAAATCGGTGAATCAGTCGCGCCGAAAACGCGTCGGCTTGGGGCGCATCTTTATTCCCGAGACGATGCCCATTGCCGCGAACACAGTGATGACGGAGGAGCCGCCGTAGCTGAAAAACGGAAGCGTCAGTCCGATGACGGGCGTGAGCCCCAAGCACATGCCAATGTTTTCGAGCATCTGGAACACCAGCATTGCCGCAAAACCCGTGCAGACCAGCATGCCGAGGGTGCTGTTTGATTTAATGCCCACGTGTATCACACGGATGATAATCAGCAGCAGCAGCAAAATCACGAGAAAGCATCCGGCAAAACCCAGCTCCTCCCCCGCCACGGAGAAGATAAAGTCTGTGTGCTGGCGGGGAACGGCGCCGGACTGCGTCATGACGCCGTTATACAGGCCCTGGCCGAAAAACCGACCGCCGGAGATGGCCTGCTTGCTCTGGTTTGCCTGCCACATGACGTACATGCCCGTCGGGTCAACGCTGGGGTCGTACGGCGCGAGGATGCGCGCCTTCTGTCCCTCCGAGAGGAAAAACTTCCATGCAAGGGGCATCATGGCCAGCACTAAAGCGACGCCGAGGGCAATCCACTTGTAGTCCAGCCCGCCAATGAAAAGCATAACGATGAGAATGAACAGGTACACGAGGGCAGAACCGAGGTCCTGCGAGGAGATGATAATAAACGCGAAAAGAAAGCCAAAGGCGGCAATAATTTGGAGGAGCGTGAGGGGCGCGTTGAGGGTTCGCCTATCTCGCGCCGTTGCAATCATCTTTCCCATAATGATGGTATACGGGATTTTCACAATTTCAGACGGCTGGATTCCGATTGATCCGAATCGAAGCCACGCGCGGTTGCCCGTGTTGCCCGATATGCCCCAGATAAAGAGCGTGGAGATAAACAAAATGCTCATGACATAGAGAATTTTCGATTTGTCGGCAATCATGTCAAGGTCAATCAGCGAGAAAAGGACGTAGAGAAAGACGCCGAGAATCAGCGCGGCTGTCTGAATCGTCACGTTATTGGAATGTACTTCATAGCGTGTGGCGCTGTCGATGAGGATGATGCCGAATACGGAGCTCACGATACAAAGAACAAGCAAAAGCATGTCCGACTCGAGAAGATATTTGCCAACTGTGTCGATGACTTTCTTCAATGCCTGTCCTCCTTACCGTTTTCTTTAACAATTTATTTTATCATTTTCTGCGCCGGACGTCCACCGCATTTATTTTTTCTTTAATAATCTGGGTAAGTGTGGTATACTATCAAACGGCAAATTTCCGAAAATAACCCTTCAGGTACCGATATGACGATTTTTTCACATTCAGAAAAGCAAACGGAAGAGGCGGGGCGCCGTCTCGCCGGGCGGCTTAGCCCAGGTGCCGTCGTCGCTCTCTATGGCGGACTGGGCGCCGGGAAAACAGCCTTTGTGCGGGGCCTTTCCGAGGGTCTTGGCATCGGCGCGCGTGTTTCCAGCCCGACTTTCACCATCGTCAACGAATACCCCGGCAACGTGCCGCTGTTCCATTTCGACATGTACCGCCTTTCCGGTGAGGACGAGCTGTATGACATCGGGTGGGACGAATATCTAGAGCGCGGTGGCATCATCGCCGTGGAGTGGAGCGAAATCGTCCCCAACGCGCTGCCTGAAGACGCTGTGCGCGTCGTTATCTCCCACACGGAGGACGGGGGCCGCCGTATCGACATTGAACTGCCGGAGGCGCAAAAATGAACATCCTCGCCTTTGAATCGTCCGCAAAAGCCGCCTCGGTCGCCCTGTGTGACGGCGGCGGGTTCCTGTTGGCTCAGTCCTATCAGAACACGGGGCTGACCCACAGCGCAACCCTCATGAAAATGGCGGAAGACCTCTTAAAAAACATAAATACACAGATTGCCGACCTCTCCCTCATCGCCGTGGCCGCCGGCCCCGGTTCCTTTACAGGTGTCCGCATCGGCGTCTCTGCGGCCATTGGACTGGCGTGGGGTGCGGATTTGGATATCTGCGGCGTGTCCACCCTCGAGGCGATGGCGTATCACGTTTCCGAGGAAAATGTGCTTGTATGCCCTGTTATGGATGCCCGGCGCAATCAGGTTTATAACGGGCTGTTTATGCGCGAAAAGGGCGGCATCACGCGACTGTGTGAGGACAGGGCGCTTTCGATAGAGGAACTTATGGAAGATGTGGCATCGCGCCGCCTCCCCTGCGTCCTCGTTGGAGACGGGGCGCGCCTCTGCTATGACGCATTCACAAAGGCGTCCGTTCCCTGCTCCCTTGCGCACCCGATGCTGCAATTTCAGTCGGCGTGGGGCGTGGCGCAGGCGGCGCTAAATGGCCGGCGCATCAGCCCCCTTGAGCTTCAGCCGAGCTACCTGCGCCTTTCTCAGGCTGAGCGCGAGCGCCTGAGCCGCTCTGGGGCGGAGTCAAACTAAGTCGTTGCGATTCTTCCGGACGACGGAACGATAAAATAAATGGAGAATGGATGATAGTATGGGCACTTTACATGTACTTGACCACCCGCTTTTGCAGCACAAGCTCTCTATTCTGCGCGACAAGAATACATCCGTTAAGGAATTCCGCGAGCTTGTCTCTGAAATCTGCACGCTGATGTGCTACGAAGCCACGCGCGACCTGCCGGTTGAAGTGGTCGAAGTGGAAACACCCGTTGCGCCGGCGAAGGTGAAGAAGATTGCCGGCAAGAAGCTGGCCGTTGTGCCGATTCTGCGGGCCGGCATTGGCATGGTGGACGGTTTCCTGACCCTCGTCCCCTCGGCAAAAGTGGGCCACATCGGCCTTTATCGGGACCCGGATACCCTCGAGCCTGTTGAGTACTACTGCAAGCTGCCGAAGGATATCTCCGACCGCGATGTCTACATCGTCGACCCCATGCTCGCCACGGGCGGCAGCGCCACGGCGGCTGTTCAGTTTATCAAAAACTATGGGAGCAAACATATTAAGCTGCTCTGCATCCTTGCGGCCCCCGAGGGCATCGAGCGTGTGCGCAAGGACCACCCCGATATTGACATTTACGTCGCCGCGGTGGACGATCACCTCAATAACCACGGCTACATCGTCCCCGGCCTCGGGGACGCCGGTGACCGCATCTTCGGCACGAAGTAAACGCGCCTTAAGATTGTATACGCTTTTCAGCCGATTCAGTCCTGCTCGTGCAAACGCCTCCAAACGGTTCGTTTGGAGGCGTATTTTGTTCCCCTTCC
>DUPW01000003.1 GCA_012838125.1 Papillibacter sp. | reverse complement strand
GACTGCTTCCACAACTTTCTGTTTAAATTCTGCCGTGTATCGTTTGTTCGGCACTCCTTTTGGCATAAAAACACCCCAATCGTTATTCAGTATACCATACTGTCTAACAATTGGGGTGCAGTTCAGATGGCAGCCTTTTTCGTTTTTCGCGGGTGAGGCTTTAATCATGCCTTACGTGAGATTGTATGCGTCAATCAGACGCACGGCGGAGCGGACTATCTGCGCCGTGATGCCCCAGATAAGGTGCTCGTCGTCGTACTGGTAGAAGAGGATTTCCTGTGAGCCGACATGCCAGTTGTAATGCTGGCCGCCGGGGATGCGCTCGTAGGGGAAATCCCCGTTCGGGGCGCTCACCACGGGGCAGGCGAAAGCTTCCGGCTCCTGGTTTCGGAAGAGGTCAAGGGGGACGGTGAATGTCTCCGCCACCTCGTCGGCATTAAAGCGTCCGTCATAGCCATCAAGGCGCCCGATATAGGGGTGGATGATGAAGTTGAAAGGGGAGATGAAGAGGTCCCCGGGGCCATAGATCTGGATGCTCGACTCCGGGATAAGCAGCTCCTCAATCGTCTCACGCACGGCGCACGCCTCGGGGCTCTCCGTGGGTTCAAGGCGCCCGCCGGGAAAGCAGATTTCTCCGGGCTGCTGCCGCAGCGACTCGGCCCGCGTTTCAAAGAGAAGCACCGGCTCGCCGTTTTTGTACAATATGGGTACGAAGACGGCAAATCTCTTGTAGCATTCGGCGCCGATGATATTGGCACGGCGCGTGCGAAATACGTCTTTCGTCAATGCCTTATCTCCTATGCTCATAATTTATCCGTTTTCTCTAGATAGCGTGCGATGTGCGCGGCGTCCTCCTCGTCAAGGTCCCGCACACCGGCGAGAGATTCGATATGGTGCCGCAGTTCGTGCCGCAGCGTCTTGCGCAGGCGCCGCTTGATACTGCCGTGAGGTTCGTGGCCGTAAACCTGCATGAAGGAACCGTAATACACGGTGATAAAGCGTCCTAACGGGCCGCCGGCGTTGTACTCGCCGAGGATGAAGAAATCGTCGTTTAGGCTTTTCTCATGCAGCTTCACCTGTTCGAGAAGAAGAATCCCGCCGTTGAGCTCCATGAGCAGCCCCTCCGGAAACTCCTCCATAATCTCATCCAGCATGGCCTGCATTTCTTCTATCGTTATCATACACGGCTCCTTATCGAACGTCTTCCCTTATCATTATAGAGTAAAGTTTCACCGTGTCAACGATGGGCGGCATTGTGAAGCGGGCCGGTTTGTGGTAGGATAGACACGATTTTATCAGGATAAAAACAAGGAGCGGAAGATGAACACCAAACAGACTGCGCCGCGCAACAGAACCCTCAGGCTCACGCCGGAGGAGGAGGCCCAATGCCTTCTTCAGTGCCTCAGAGCCTCTGAAATCGACGATTTGCCGGAAGACCGGATTATCATCGGGGACGCCTTTGACGCCCTCAGACGGCTTCCTGAGGGCTGTGTGGACCTTCTCATCGTGGACCCGCCCTATAACCTCAGCAAAACCTACGGCAAAAGCGTCTTCCGCAGGATGAACACCTCCGCCTACGCCGAGTTTACCCGCAAGTGGCTCGACGCAGTGCGCCATACCCTTAAGGAGACGGCCTCCGTCTACGTCTGCTGCGACTGGGACTCCAGCCTTATAATTGGCAGTCTGCTTGGCGAGTACTTCACGGTACGAAACCGCATCACGTGGCAGAGGGAAAAGGGGCGCGGTGCCCAGAGAAACTGGAAGAACGCGCAGGAGGATATCTGGTTTGCCACAGTGTCGGATACATACACCTTCAACGTCCAGGCCGTGATGCAGCGGCGGCGCGTTGTCGCCCCTTATCGTGAGAACGGCCGCCCCAAGGGCTGGGTGGAGACGGAGAGCGGCCGCTTCCGTGACACACACCCCTCAAACTTCTGGGACGATATTTCAATTCCTTACTGGTCCATGCCGGAAAACACGCCCCACCCGACTCAAAAGCCGGAAAAACTTATGGCCAAGCTCATTCTCGCCAGCTCCAACCCGGGCGACTTGGTGCTTGACCCCTTCGGCGGGGTGGGCACCTCCGCTGTTGTGGCAAAGAAGCTGGGCCGGCGCTTTATTTGTATCGAACGGGAGGCGGAGTACTGCGCTCTTGCGCAAAAGCGCCTTGAAATAGCGGAGCAAAACCCCGCCATTCAGGGTTATTGCGACGGTGTTTTCTGGGAGCGCAATACGCTTAACGAGCAGAAGAGGCACGAGAAGAAACAGGAAAAGAACGAATCATCGAAAAGTATGTAAAAAACTCCTTGACATATTCCGCATAAATGGTTATAATCTATTCTCGTTGAGAGCAAAATCTTCACCGATGAAAAGTGAACAAAGCGGGATTGTGTAAAGGTAGCACGACAGACTCTGACTCTGTTTGTGAGGGTTCGAATCCTTCTCCCGCTGCCATTATGAAAGGGCTGAGACAAGAGTTTCGGCTCTTTTCTTTTTCGCCCATTAGGCTACTGCAGGCAGAGGAAGGGGAACAAAATACGCCTCCAAACGAACCGTTTGGAGGCGTTTGCACGAGCAGGACTGAATCGGCTGAAAAGCGTATACAATCTTAAGGCGCGTTTACTTCGTGCCGAAGATGCGGTCACCGG
>DUPW01000048.1 GCA_012838125.1 Papillibacter sp. | reverse complement strand
GTCGCCTCCGTGACCGGTAAGCCAGTCATGTTCTCCTCTACGGGTGAAGGCCTGAAAGACTTCGAAGTCTTCCACCCGGACCGCATGGCCTCCCGCATCCTCGGCATGGGCGATATCCTCACCCTCATTGAGAAGGCCGAGCAGAGCTTCGACGAGAAAAAAGCCCTTGAAATGGCGGAAAAGCTGGCGAAAAACCGCTTTACGTTGGAAGATTACTTGGAGCAGATGGTGCAGCTTAAATCCATGGGCTCCCTTTCGGAAATCGCCGGCATGCTTCCGGGTGTTGATGCAAAGGCCCTCGCCGGCGCCTCCATTGACGAAAAGGCTATCTCCCGCACCGAAGCGATTATCCTTTCCATGACACCACAGGAGCGGGAAAACCCCTCGATTCTCAACTCAAGCCGCAAAAAGCGCATTGCCGCCGGCAGCGGCACACAAGTTGTGGACGTCAACCGCCTTCTTAAGTCCTTTGATATGATGCAGCAGATGACAAAAAGCATGTCAAAAGGGCGCCTGCCCGCCATGTTCGGTGGCGGCGGGATGAAAGGCTTCGGTAAAGGCGGGAAGGGCCGCCGGGGACTCTTCGGGTTTTAACCCGCCGTGCAAACGCAGTTGACTGCCCCTGTGGGCAGAGCTGATAAAGAAACAAAAGACTTGTTAAATATCGGAGGAAACGAAAATGGTTAAAATCAGACTGCGCAGAATGGGCGCAAAGAAAGCTCCTTTTTACAGAATCGTTGTTGCCGACTCTGTCTCTCCTCGTGACGGTCGCTTCATCGAAGAAATCGGCACGTACAATCCCCTGACAACTCCCGCTGAGCTGAAGGTGGATGTGGAGCGTGCCCAGTACTGGATTAAGAACGGCGCGCAGCCGACCGATACGGTCAGAGCGCTTCTGAAAAAATCCGGTGCTCTTTAAGCCGGGGATGCGTCTATGAAGGATCTGCTTCTTTACATTGCGCAAAACCTTGTGGACGATCCCGACGCGGTAACCGTTACGGAACGCGAGGACAACGGCGAGACGGTTTTTGAGCTGCGCGTGGCCTCCAACGACATGGGCAAGGTCATCGGGCGGCAGGGCAAAGTGGCTAAGGAAATCCGCACCCTCATGCGCTCCGTTGCCCAGAGGCGCGGCATGCGCGTGTCCGTCGACATCGTGGACTGACACGCCCTGCCCGGCTATTATGGCAAAGGCGGGACTTTCCATGAACAATAACCTCATTCAGGCTGGTGTGATTACAACGACCCACGGCGTCCGCGGCGAAATCCGTGTGAATCCCTGGGCCAACTCCCCAGCCTTTCTCCTGTCCTTTGACAGGGTCTTTATCGACGGCCGCCCCTACGAGGTGGTCGCCTCCCGTGTGCACAAAAACATCGTCATCATGGCGCTGGCCGGCATCAACTCGGTGGAAGAAGCCGAGCCGCTCAAAGGCAAAGTGTTATGGATTGCTCGAAACGATGCGGAGCTTGAGGAGGGCGAGCACTTTATCGTGGACCTCATCGGCCTTGACGCGGTTGAGGAAGAGACGGGGCAGCGCCTCGGGAAAATCACGGACATCCTCACACTCTCAGCCCAGAATGTGTACGTAATCCGCGGCACACGCGAGATTCTCGTTCCGGCGGTGCCGGAGTTCGTTCGGGCGATTGACGTTGAGGGCGGTAAAATTGTTTTTCGGCTGATTGAGGGAATGTAATGCGAATCGACATCATGACACTTTTCCCCGAATCGTTGGGCGACGTCCTTTCTGAGAGCATCATCGGCAGGGCGCAGGACCGCGGGATTATCCGCATCGAATGCCATCAAATCCGCGATTACACGACGCACAAGCAAAAACAGGTGGACGACTACCCCTATGGTGGCGGCCGCGGGTGCGTCATGATGGCTCAGCCTCTCCACGCCTGCTGGGAACATATATGCAATGAAGCCGGTAAAAGGGTACACACCATCTACATGTCCCCCTCCGGCAAGGTCTTTACCCAGGCCGACGCCCTACGCCTGAAAAACGAGCACGACCATCTCATCATCGTCTGCGGCCACTATGAGGGCATTGACGAGCGGTTTATCGAGGAGTGTGTGAACGAGGAAATCTCCATCGGCGACTTCGTCCTCACCGGCGGCGAAATCCCCGCCATGGTGGTGGCGGACGCCGTGTGCCGCCTCGTCCCCGGCGTTTTGGCCGACGAGGAGTGCTTTGAAAACGAGAGCCACTGGGCGGGACTGCTGGAGTATCCGCAGTACACGCGCCCGGAAATCTGGAACGGCCGGCGCGTACCTGAAATCCTGCTCTCCGGCCACCACGAGAACATCCGCCGCTGGCGGCGCAAGCAGTCTATTCTGCGCACGCGCACAAGGCGGCCGGATATGTACGAGAAGCTCACCTTTACCGAAAAGGTCGACCTTAAAATCCTTCAAGAGATTGAGCGGGAGATAGCGTCTGAAAACGCGCCCGACGAAAGCACATAGCAAAACGGCTGCCAAAGGCAGCCGTTTTTTCTATTAAGACGCGCCCGCATAACGGGGAGAGTGACTGCATGACTGGCTATAAACGGCGCGACGCCTTTTCAACGCCGCACACAAAGAGGCGGCTCCGGCACTTCACAAGACAAGCGGAGACGGTGTATAAACCACCGCATAAAAGACAAACGGCTGCGCCGGTTGGCGCAGCCGCGTGGTTTTGACTATTCTTCGCAGTAGTCTTCGCAGAAATACTGGCAGATATCTTTCTTGAACAGTTCCACGTCGATATCGTCGTCTACAACGAGCTTAACATCCTGCTCGATGGTAAGGAGCATCAGACCGAGCAGTGATTTGGCATCGGCGTAGCCGGATTTGCCGTGTACCCAAATATCAAACGGATACTTCTCGGCGATTTTGTTGAGGTTCTGTGCGTCCTGGGCGTTTTGAATCTTAATGTTAAACGTCATAAGAATTACTCCCTTCCTCAGCTGCCGCAAATTTAAAGGAATTCCCTTTTGTCTATTTTACTTCAACGGGCGGTCCCCGTCAAGAAGGATTGTCCGCACAATGCTCAAAAGCCGGCGCATTTCTGGGCTAGACCTTCAGTTCCGGCGCCTTCTCATCAAGAAGCTGTGCATTTTCCCGCAGGCGGGGGTACACGTCGCGCTCTAAAAACTCCGTTACCTGCTCCGGCGCCCGGCCGATATAGAGCTTCGGGTCAAGGGCAGCCTCCAGTTCCTCTTCGGAAAGCCCAAACAGCGGGTCCGCGGCGATGCGCCGTA
Organism: Papillibacter sp.; assembly: GCA_012838125.1. GTDB lineage: Bacteria > Bacillota > Clostridia > Oscillospirales > Oscillospiraceae > Sporobacter. Next base: position 15,972 of record DUPW01000048.1, on the reverse strand, counting down.
TGAGGTCGTTTCGCGCGCCGTGCTCCTTCACCGCGTTGCCCGCGGCCACGGAGTGGACGCGGATGGCTTCGTGGAGCTGCTGCCTGTCCCCTCCCCCCTTGACGGCGGCCATCATGATGTTCTCTGTGGCCATGAAGGGCAGTTCCTCCCGAATGCGCCGTAAGATGACCTTCGGATAGACTTTAATGCCGGAGGCGACGTTGATATAGATATTCAAAATGGCGTCCACAGCGAGAAACGCCTCGGGGATGGCGATGCGCTTATTCGCCGAGTCGTCCAGTGTGCGCTCAAACCACTGGGTGGAGGCGGTGATGGCCGGGTTCATCGTGTCCACAAGGACGTAGCGGGCCAGGGCGCATATCCGCTCACAGCGCATGGGATTGCGCTTGTACGGCATGGCCGACGAGCCAATCTGTTTCTCCTCAAAGGGCTCTTCGCACTCCTTGAGATGGCTGAGCAGGCGCATATCCGTGGCAAACTTAGAGGCCGACTGGGCGATGCCGCTGAGAGTATTGAGCACGAAAGAGTCAATTTTCCGGGAATACGTCTGGCCGGAGACGGCCACCACGCCGGAAAAGCCCATCTCCTGGGCAATCATCTCCTCCATTTTGCGGATTTTCTCGTGGTCGCCGTCAAACAACTCCATGAAGCTGGCCTGCGTACCTGTTGTGCCCTTTGAGCCCAGCAGGAGCAGGGTGGAAATGCGGTACTCCACTTCGCTCAAATCTGCCAAAACGTCGCTGAGCCATAGGGCGGCCCGCTTGCCCACGGTGGTAAGCTGCGCCGGCTGGAAATGGGTAAAGCCGAGAGTGGGCAGGTCTTTGTATGCGTCGGCAAAGGCGGCAAGGTGTTTTATCACCATGAGGAGCTTTTTGCGGATAATCTCAAGCCCCTCCCGCATGAGGATGATGTCCGTGTTGTCGCCCACGTAACAGCTCGTCGCTCCGAGGTGGATAATGGGCATGGCTTTCGGCGCTACTTTGCCGAAGGCGTGGACGTGGGCCATGACGTCGTGCCGCAGCTGCTTTTCCATCTCGGCGGCGTAGTCGTAGTCGATGTCATAAATGTGGGCTTCCATCTGGGCGATTTGCTCGTCCGTAATGGGAAGGCCCAGCGCCTTTTCCGCCCGCGCCAGAGCCACCCACAGTTTGCGCCACGTTGAAAACTTCTTATCCGCCGAAAAGAGATAGAGCATCTCGTCGCTGGCATAGCGGGAAGACAGCGGGCTTTCGTATCTGTTCGTTGCCATCATGCAGCATCCTTTCCATTCGCCCGCAAAGCGGGCGTGAAGCGGCGTTATTCGTCAAAAACTGTATCGTCAAAGGAAAACAAAGCGGCCGTTTTCTCACGGGCTATCTCAATAGCCTGGGGAAACAGCGACACTATCCTGTCCATTTCTTCTAGGGTATTATACCGGCTGAGGGAAATGCGGACCGGCGCCGCCCGCTCCTTCGATTCCCGGCGCAGCATCTCATACCCCATTGCCACGAGGACGCGGGAAGGCTCACCGGAACCGGCACTGCAGGCACTGCCGGAGCTGACGCATATGCCAAGGTCGCTCAGCGCACGCACGAGGGGCTCCCCTTCCACGCCTGAGACGAAAAAGGAGGCGTGCCCGGGCAGTCGCTGAGTGGGGTGGCCCGTCAGGGAGACGCCGGGGAGCGTTAACAGCTTCGCGATGAGATGGTCCCGCATGAAAGTCAGATGCGATGCGTCTCTTTCAAGGTTATTAACGGACTCCTCCAGCGCCGCCGCCATCCCCACGGCGCCAGTGACGTTGGCCGTCCCCGATCGGCGGCCCTTCTCCTGACCGCCGCCGAAAATCATGGGCGCAAGCGGCACACGGATGGAGGCGTACAGCGCCCCCGCCCCCTTTGGCCCGTGGAACTTGTGAGCTGACAGGGAGAGCATGTCCACCCCCAGCCCGCGGACGTCCACAGGAATATGGCCCACAGCCTGCACCGCGTCGGTGTGAAACAGGGCGCCGTAGCGTTTGGCGGCAGCCGCCATGTCCGCAATGGGGAGAACCGTCCCCACTTCGTTGCTTGCCAGCATTACACTCACCAAAATGGTGTCGGGCCGCACCGCATCCGCAATCTGCTCGGGGGTAATAAGCCCGTATGTGTCCGGTATAAGGAACGTGATTTCGTATCCCTGCTTTTCAAGCTCCAGCGCCGTGCGGTAAACGGCGCTGTGCTCGATTTGCGTTGTGACAATGTGTTTGCCCTGCTTCTTCTTGAGCCGGCAGGCGGCAAAAAGCGCCCAGTTGTCCGCTTCCGTACCGCCGGAGGTAAAGTATATCTCGTTGACGCGGGCGCCGATGGCCTGCGCCACCGTGCGCCGCGCGTTTTCCACCGCATTTTTCGCCGCGATACCGAAAGTGTGGATGGAGGACGGATTGCCATACTGCTCTGTAAAGTACGGGAGCATCTTACTCAGCGCGTACTCCGATAACGCCGTGGTTGCGGCGTTATCCGCGTAAATCGGTTTGATTCCGTCCACCTCCGCCATCTCTATTATTCCGCCGAGCGGATAAATTCCTCCAAGCGGTCCATGCCCTTTTCAATCGTCTCCATGGAAGTGGCGTAGGAAAAGCGCACGAAGTCGGGCGCGCCGAAGCCCACGCAGGAGACGGTGGCCACACAGCTTTCCTCAAGAAACGCCAGAGCGAAATCGTCCGCATCCTTTATGACGCGCCCACCCAGCTTTTTGCCCTTGAGATTTGCGATGTTGAGCATCACGTAAAAGGCGCCGTCCGGCATGATGCAGCTGACGCCCTCCATGGTGTTGATGCGGCGGTGAATCGTATTTCGCCGCTCCTCAAAGACGCGGCGCATGGCCTCGATGTCCTCCTGCGGGCCGGAGAGGGCCGCTATCGCCGCATACTGCGACATCGTGGCGGGGGCGGAGGTGGAGTGGCTGAGGAAATTGGCCATAACCGTGGCAAGGCGCTTGGGGGATGCGGAAAATCCGATGCGCCAGCCTGTCATGGCGTAGGATTTCGAGACACCGTTTATGAGTATCGTGCGCTCCCGAACGTCCTCTCCCAGCGCGGCAAAGCTTGTAAACTTCTTATTGTCATAGACAAGGCGGTAGTAAACCTCGTCGGCAATAATGTAGAGGTCATGTTTTATGCACACATCCGCGAGGGCGCGCAACTCTCCCTCGGTGTAGAGCATCCCCGTGGGGTTTGAGGGGTTGTTTAAGATGAGGAGCTTCGTTTTGTCCGTTATGGCGGCTTCCAGCTGCTCCGCCGTTATCTTAAACGACGCCGACTCTTTCGCCTCAATCACCACCGGCACGGCGCTGCACATTTTCACAGCCTCGGTGTACGTAACCCAGTAAGGCGCCGGGACGATAACTTCGTCCCCGGGGTTGAGAAGCGCCATCAGTGCCGCGAAAAGGCTGTGTTTAGCGCCGCTGGCCACGACGATTTCCTCCGGGGCGTAACCCAGCCCGCAATCGGCGTTAATGCGCTCCGCCGCCGCCTTGCGCAGGGCCGGAAGTCCCGCCGCGGGGGTGTACTTCGTCTGGCCGGACTGGATGGCGTCCATGGCCGCGGATTTAATGTGCTCGGGCGTATCGAAATCCGGCTCGCCCGTTGCGAAAACCAGCACGTCTTTCCCTTCCGCCTTCATCTGTTTTGCTAATGCGTCGACGGCCAAGGTCGTGGAAGCCACAACCGCGGATGCGACTTTAGAAATCTCCTTCATACTTATCTCCCTCAATCTGCTTTCGGATCTTGCAGAGTTATATTATAGAGGAATAAGGGCGCGTTTGCAAGTTTAACCCGCGCATATTTCATCGGCGCTCGTGCTTTGTGGTACGCAGAGTTGCTTCACAGGATGACGCAATCGGTAGGGCAGCGCTCTCGAAGCGCACCCGAAACAGCGCACGCACATGCAAACAGGGCAGGCCCGGAGAGCCTGCCCTGTTTGCGTCATGAAAAGCAACAATCTACATCGTGTAGATGTCTTTACTGTCTGCAAAGGAAATGCCTTTTTTCGTCAGTACAGCCGCGGCTTTTTCGTTATCCTCCACCCGCAGGATGACGTACGCCTTATCCTTCCCGTGGGCGACGAAGGCGTAGAGGTACTCCACGCTGATGGCGGCGTCGGCCAGAATACGCAGCACCCTGGCAAGACTCCCCGGCGTGTCGTCTAAGGAGACGGCCAGCACCTGCGTGACGCTCGTGGCGCACTCGGCCTGCTGAAGCACACGCACCGCCTCTTCCGGCTTGTTGACGATGAGCCGCAGGATGCCGAAATCCGCCGTATCGGCAATGCAGAGGGCCCGCAGGTCAATGTTGTTGGCGCTGAGAGTTTCTAATACCTCCACGAGCTTTCCCTGACGGTTTTCCACAAATACGGAAATCTGTTCAACGGTCATAGTTATCCCTCCGATTCAAAGGCGGCTAAATCTTTCGCTTGTCGATGATGCGAACGGCCTTGCCTTCACTGCGCGCAATGCTCTTGGGCGCTTTGAGCGTCACCTTCGCGGAGATGCCAAGCATATTCTTGAGTTTTTCCCTCAAATCCCTCTCCCGGGCCTCGATTTGCTTGACGGTGTCGGTGAACATCTCGGGATTGAGCTCCACGAGGACCTCAAGGGTGTCCGTATGGTGCACACGGTCCACGACAATCTGATAGTTGCCCGAGAAGCCGCAGCCGATGAGCACCGTTTCGATTTGAGACGGGAACACGTTCACGCCGCGGATGATGAGCATATCGTCGCTGCGGCCCATGGGTTTGGCCATTTTGACGAGGGTTCTCCCGCAGCCGCACTCTCCTCGGGTGAGGACGCAGATGTCCCTGGTTCTGTACCGCAGAAGCGGGAATGCGTCCTTCGAGATGCAGGTGAACACCAGCTCACCCTTCTCCCCATCCGGCAGGACTTCGCCCGTTTCGGGATTGATGATTTCGGGGATAAAGTGATCTTCGTTCACGTGCATCCCCGCCTGCTCGCTGCACTCGAAGGAGACGCCCGGGCCGATAATTTCGGTGAGGCCGTAGATGTCATACGCCTGAATGCCCAGCTTCTCCTGAAGCCGGCCGCGCATCTCCTCGCTCCAGGCCTCGGCACCGAAGATGCCGGCCTTGAGCTTAATTTCATCCCGCAGGCCCATCTCCTCAATCGTCTCCGCAAGATACTCCGCGTAGGACGGGGTACAGCAAAGGATTGTGGAGCCGAGGTCGCACATAAACTGAATCTGGCGCTCGGTGTTGCCTGAGGACATGGGCAGCGTGAGGCACCCAACCCGGTGGGCGCCGCCGTTTATGCCCATGCCGCCCGTGAATAGGCCGTAACCGTAGGCCACGTGCACCACGTCCTCTGTGGTGGCGCCGGCGGCCACGAGGGCACGGGCGCAGCAGTCGTCCCAGAGGTCGATATCGTGCTGTGTGTAAAAGGCTACAACGCGCTTGCCCGTTGTGCCGCTGGTGGAGTGAATCCGCACGCAGTCGGCAAGGGGCGCGGCGAGAAGGCCGTAGGGATAGGCCTCACGCAGGTCGTCTTTCGTGAGAAACGGCAGTTTATGGAGGTCTTCGCGCGACTTGATATCGTCGGGCGTGACGCCTTTTTCGTCCATCTTTTTTCTGTAGTAGGGCACCGTATCGTATACGCGGCGCACCGTATCGACGAGGCGCTCGCTCTGGAGCTTTATAATCTCCTCCGGCGCGGCGCACTCAATCTCCGGTTGGAAGTACTGTCGCACGATTTGCCAATCCTTTCGCTTAAGGTTTGCTTTTATGTGGCACTGCGGCCGAGCATAAAGGCCTTTTTATTCATCTCGAGGAATTTCGGCGGAATCGTCTCCTCGATGGCGCGGAGCCAATCCGCCTCGCTAATGTCGAGATAGCGGGAGAGGCGCCCCATAAGGACGATGTTCACCGCTTTGGCCGACCCCGCCTGCTCAGCGAGGCTCAGGGCGTCGAAAGCGTCGATATCCGCCCCTGTGGCCGCGATTTTCCCGGCGAGGTCATCGGGATACTCCGCGTCGCCCGTAATGACGGGCATGGGCGCAATCTGCTGCGTGTTTGTGATGATGCGTCCCTTCGGCGCGAGGAATTTCAAGTTTCGGGCCGCTTCCAGCATCTCAAAGGAGATGATATAGTCGGCTTCACCCACGTCGATGATGGGCGAGTAGACCTTCTCCCCCGCCCGGACGTACGTCACAACGGAGCCGCCACGCTGGCTCATGCCATGCACTTCGCTGACCTTCACGTCAAGGCCTGCGTTCATCATAAGGCGGCCGAGCAGTTTGCTTGCCAGCAGCGAGCCCTGCCCGCCGACGCCCACAATCATAATGTTCTGTGTCATTGTGCGGTACCCTCCCTGCTCTCCGATTCAAAGGCGTCAAAGGCGCACATCTGCGTGCAGACGCCGCAGCCGACGCATAAGGTGCTGTCAATCTTCGCCTTCTTGTCCTTAAAGCTGATGGCCGGACAGCCGATTTTCATGCAGGAGCGGCAGCCTCGGCACTTCTCCTCATTGACGCGAAGGGGCGGGTTGTGCTTCACGGTTTTCAAAAGCGCGCAGGGCCGGCGCGAGATAATAACGGAAGGCTCCGGCGCATCAAGCTCCTCACGCACCACGTCTTCGCACTCTTTGAGGTTATACGGGTCCACCACACGCACGCGGGAGATGCCCACGGCGCGGCAGAGGGCTTCAATGTCCACCTTCCCCGCCGGATCGCCCTTAATGTTCAGGCCCGTCGTCGGGTTTTGCTGGTGCCCAGTCATGCCGGTGATGGAGTTGTCAGCGATGATGAGGGTGGAGTTTGAGCCGTTGTATGCGATGTTAATCAGGCCGGTGACGCCCGAGTGCATGAAGGTGGAGTCGCCGATGACGCCGACGGCGCGCTTCTCCCCTTCTTCTCCAAGGGCTTTGTTAAAGCCGTGCAGTCCGGAGACGGAGGCACCCATGCAGATTGTGTAGTCCATCGCCTTCAGCGGCGCCATGGCCCCGAGGGCGTAGCAGCCGATATCGCCGAGGACCGTGGCCTTGTTCTTCACGAGGGCGTAAAACAGGCCTCTGTGGGGGCATCCGGCGCACATGACCGGCGGGCGCTGCGGGATAACGTCTTCCAGCGCGCGCCCCTGCGGGACGTCAAGGCCCATCTTCTCCCGCACGAGGTTTTGCGAAAACTCGTCGATAATGGGGAAAATGTCTTTTCCCGAAACCTCCACGCCGATGGCGCGGCAGTGCTCTTCGATAAATCCGTCCAGCTCCTCCAGTACCACAACACGCTCCACGGAGGCGGCAAAGTCGCGGATTTTCTGAACGGGCAGCGGATAGACCATGCCCAGCTTGAGAACGCTCACAGAGTCGCCGAACACTTCCTTGACGTACTGATACGCCGTTCCGGAGGTGATAAACCCGATGGAGCGGCCGCCCATTTCCACGCGGTTAATGTCCGACGTCTCGGCAAACTCCGTAAGGGCCTTCATACGCTCCTCCACGATGGGGTGGCGAAGCCTTGCGTAACCCGGCATCATGACGTATTTCGGCTGGTCTTTGACGTATGTACGAGCCGCATGCTCGACGCGCTCGCTCGTCTCCACAATGCTCTGGGCGTGGGCGATGCGGGTGCACAGGCGCAGGAGAACGGGTGCGTCGAACTGCTCGGACAGTTCAAATCCAAATTTGGCAAACTGGAGGCACTCCGCCGAATCGGCCGGCTCCAGCATGGGCAGTTTCGCCGCTCTGGCGTAGTGGCGGGAGTCCTGCTCGTTCTGCGAAGAGTGCATACCGGGGTCGTCCGCCACGGCGATGACCATGCCGGCGTTAATACCCGTATAGGAAATGGTGAAGAGAGGGTCGGCCGCCACGTTGAGTCCCACGTGCTTCATGCCGCAAAAGCTCCGCTTTCCGGCAAAGGCGCTGCCGAAGGCCACTTCCATCGCCACTTTTTCATTCGGCGCCCATTCGGAATAAACCTCGTCGTATTCGGCGACGTATTCCGTAATTTCCGTGCTGGGCGTGCCCGGGTAACTGGAGACGACGGCCACGCCGCCTTCATAGAGGCCGCGGGCAACGGCTTCGTTTCCTAGCATCAGCGTTTTCAAATGAATATCACCCCAATTATCTTTGCCCGCCGCATAAATCAGCCAAGGCAATATTTGTAAAATGGTCCTACTATTCTATCATAACATCATGGACTGTCTCAAGTCGCAGACAAAAGTATGGCAAATATCATATCGTCAGTATGACACGGAGCGCGCTTTTTGCGCGCCCCATGCTGAACGTTGCTTGTTGTTCCTCAGTTTACGGCTTTTTGATGAACACGTTGAGCACCAATCCCACCACGGAGAAGGCCGTAAGAATGACAAAGGTCATGACAAAGCTGCCTGTGGCGTCCTTGATGGCGCCGGCCCAGGTGGAGGCAAAGGCTGTGGCAACGAGCTGAAGGTTCAGAATACCGAGGTTGAGGGAGAAGTTCTTCTGCCCGAAAAAGGCGCCGATAAAGGCGGTGGAGCCCGTGGGGGCAAAGCCGTAGGAGACACCGCAGAGAATCATGCCGAGAACGCCGATGGCAAGGCTCCCGGAGGAAAGGGCGAGGATAATGACCAGTGGCGCGATGATGGCCACACCGCTTGTGACGAACTGGGTTTTTCTGCGGCCGATGACGTCAAAGAGCCAGCCGGAGACGATGCGCCCGAACCCGTTCGCCATGGAGATGACGCCCACCATGGTGGTGGCCACGGAGTCGGAGCCGCCGATTTCCAGAATGATGTTCTTGGCAAAGCTGATGGAGGCGCTGCCGACGGAGGCCAGCAGAATGAAGAAGATAAACAGCTTCCAGAAGGAAAGGCGGCGAATCATCTCGCCGGCGGAATAATCCCGTACTGTTTCCCCCGCCGCCCTCAGCGCCGCGCCGCCCTTCGGCGCGGGAAACACCATGTCCTTCGGCGGCGGCTTAATGATAAACGCCGCGATGGCAAGGACGGCGGCCGTCACAATAGCGATGGCAAAGTACGTGGTTCTCCAGCCGATGTCCGGATTTTTCATCATGTCCGCAGCGATGCGGCCGATGAGGATGGAGTTGAGCCCAAAGCCCATGAGCAGAAGGCCCGAGGCCAGGCCGCGCTTATCGGGGAACCACGCCGTCACAACGCCGATAATCGTGTTGTAGGCAAGGCCGATGGCCGTTCCGCCGAGGACGCCGTAGGCTATGTAGAGCACGCCGATGCTGCCCTGAAGCCGCGAGGAGATAAAGAAGCTGACGAAGATTAGCGCGGCGGCTAAGAGCATGCGCAGCATGGGCGTTGTTTTCTTTGAGATGATGCCGGAGACGAACCCGCCGATGCAGAAAATCGACAGCGTGATTGTAAAGTTCAGGCCAATCTGGCTGTTGGACCAGCCAAACTCCGCCGCCAGCGGCGCGGCGAGAATGGACCACGCATAGATAATGCCGGCAAAGAGAAGGCCAATCACGCCGACGACAAGTTGAAGCCATCTGTTGTCTGTTATCTTTTTAGTCTTCATTCAATTCGCTCCTTTATTGAAAAATGGCTAACCTTTATTCTGAACGGCGACGATGGCGTCGGCACCGTACATGGCGCGCAGTTTCGGCTTTTCGATTTTACCTGTGGCATTGCGGGGAACGTCCGCAAAGATAATTCTGCGGGGCCGCTTATAGCGCGGCAACTGGCGGCAGAATTCGTTGATGCTCTCTTCCGTGCAGGTGTGGCCCTTCTTCACTGAGATAATGGCGCAGGCGATTTCACCGAGGCGCTTATCCGGCAGGCCGATAACGGCCACGTCGTTGACGTCCGGGTGGGCGGCGAGGAAGTTTTCAATCTGGACGGGATAGAGGTTTTCACCGCCGGTGATGATGACGTCCTTCTTCCGGTCCACGAGGAAGATAAACCCGTCTTCGTCCTGCATGGCCATATCCCCCGTGAAGAGCCACCCGTCTTTCAGGACTTCCTCCGTGGCTTTCGGGTCTTTGTAGTAGCAGGTCATGACGCCGGGGCCTTTCACGCACAGCTCGCCCACATCCCCCTGCTTCACGGGATTTCCGTCATCGCCTACAATCTTCACTTCCCAGCCGTAACCGGGAACCCCGATGGCGCCGACCTTGTGGATGTTTTCCACCCCGAGATGGACGCAGCCGGGGCCGATGGATTCGGAAAGGCCGTAGTTCGTGTCGTACTGGTGGCTGGGGAAATACTCCTTCCAGCGGCGGATGAGGCTCTGGGGCACAGGCTGGGCGCCGATATGCATAAGGCGCCACTGGGAGAGCTCAAAGTCTTCCAGTTTCATATCGCCCCGGTCCAGAGCGTTTAAGATGTCCTGCGCCCAGGGCACCAGGAGCCAGACGATGGTGCATTTTTCGTTGGAGACGGCGTCGAATATGTACTTCGGGTCCGTTCCCTTAAGCAGAACGGCTTTTCCGCCCACGAGGAAGGAGCCGAACCAGTGCATTTTTGCGCCGGTGTGGTACAGGGGCGGGATACAGAGGAACACGTCATCCTTCGTCTGTCCGTGGTGCTTCTGCTCAACGATGCAGGCGTGCATGAGGCTTCTGTGCTTATGTAAAATCGCCTTGGGGAAACCCGTCGTCCCCGAGGAGAAGTAGATGGCGGCATAATCGTCGTCCGTGAGGGCGATGTTCGGGCTTGCGCTGGAGCAGTCGGCTGTGAGGGCATTATAACTTTCCGCAAAGGGCGGGCACACGCCCTCTCCCACATAGAGAAGCAGGCGGTTTTTCATGATGTCCTCGGCAACTTCCTCAAGGCGCCCGATAAACTCCGGCCCGAAGATGAGAACGTCCACATCCGCCAGCTCCACGCAGTAGCGAATCTCCTCGGCGCTGTAGCGGAAGTTGAGGGGAACGGCCAGCGCCCCCGTTTTTAAGACGCCGAAGTAGATCGGGAGCCACTCCAGCCCGTTCATCATCAAAATGGCCACCTTATCCCCTTTTTTCACGCCTGTGGACAGCAGGAAATTGGCCAGTCTGTTTGCTTTTTCATTAAATATATTCCACGTTATCTCGCGGCGGTAATACGGCGCGCGAGACGGTTCAATCAGTTCGTATTCCTTCCATGTGACGTGGCGGCGGACGGACTGCTCCGGGTTAATCTCCACCAGACAGACATCGTCGCCATAAAGCGAACAGTTTCTTTCCAGAATATCAGTAATTGGCATAATATGCAATACCCTCCTCACGCTGGCAAACAAAGACCGCGAGTTTCTTTTGCTCTTTAGCGCTTTAGTGCTTTTTGGTCCCTAGACTTTAACGTATTGAAGCTAAATTTAACAGACTGGCCGCCCTTTGTCAAGACAAAATAGCAAATCGTTTAAATATCGTCACATTCGTCTTAAAACTTGTCAAAGCGCTCTCAGTTTTGGTAATATGAGCTACGTATTTGGAAGGATTCGGCATCCTCCCGAAAGAGTAACTCAAAGGAGGCGGCGCCATGCGAAAACTGGCTACGGTGGCCTTTTCTTTTTGTGCGGCCGTCTTTTTGTCTCAATATCTCATCCCATCGGGGCATTTCATCGCGGCTGTCTGCAGCGCACTGGGAGCGGCTCTCGCCCTTCTTCTCCCCCGCCGTTTCCGCCTGCGGGCGGCGCTAATTCTTATGGCCCTTGCCGCCGGATTTTGCACAAGCGGCCTGCACCGCCATTTCCACTTTGAGCGGGTGATGGCGCTGGACGGGCAGACGCTTTCTGCCCGTGCCGTCGCCGTAGAGCGGGCGGAGGAGACGGACTACGGCGGGCGCGTGGTGGCGAAACTCCATGTCCCCGGCGTGCCGAAGACGAAGATTCGATTGTATCTGTACGGCGAGTATCCCGATATTGCCGCGGGGGATGAACTGTCCTTCACCGGACGTTTCCGCGCGGCGGACACCCTGTTCGGGGAGGAGACGGACGTTTTCTTCAGCAAGGGGATATTTCTTACTGCCTATCCTGACAGAGATGTCACCGTCACCGGCGCGTCGCGCTCTATCGCCTATCTCCCTGCGCGGCTTTCCGCCGCCGTGAGCGACAAAATCACAGCTCTTTTCCCTCAGGAAACGGCGGTCTTTCTCCGCGCCCTGCTGATTGGGGAAACAGCCAATCTCTACGGGAACAAAACCCTCGCAGAGGCCCTCCGGCTCACGGGAACGGCCCATATTGTATCCGTTTCCGGTATGCACGTGGCCTTTCTTATGAACACCCTCGCCCTTTTAATCCGCAGGCGTCGGTATCTCCCTGTTGTGGGCTTTCCTGTCCTCCTGCTCTTTATGGGGATGGCGGGCTTTCAGCCGTCGGTGGTGCGGGCGGGCATCATGCAGGTGTTTTTGATGGCGGCCCCCCTCTTTAAGCGGCAAAACGACCCGCCCACGGCCCTTTCCGCCGCGCTGATGCTCATTCTCATCCAAAACCCGTACAGCGCCCGCAGCGTGAGCCTCCAACTCTCCTTTTCCGCAACGGCTGGGCTGCTTCTCTTTTCTGAGCGCCTTTTAAGGTTTTTCGAGCGCCCCTTTGCGTCCGTGAAAAACGTGCTCGTCAGGCGGGCGGTACGCGCCGCTTTGAGCGCGCCGGCGTCGTCCATTGCGGCCCTCGGCCTCTCCCTGCCGCTTACGGCTTTGCATTTCGGGACTGTCTCGCTCATTTCGCCGCTGGCTAACCTCGCTGTCTTATGGGCGGTGTCCCTTGCCTTCTCCCTTGGCGTTTTGACCCTCGTCGCCGCCTTTATCACGGGGCCTGTGGGTGCCCTCTCCTTTCTACCGGCAGCCCTCGCCTTTCTGACGGCGCTACCCGGCCGATTTGTGCTCTGGGCGGTGAAGATTTTCGCCCGGGTGCCTCTTGCGGCGGTGTATACGTCAAATCCCCTCATTACGGCGTGGCTCGTCTATCTCTATCTGCTGATCCTCCTGCTTATCTTGATGCGGAAAAATAAGGCGCGCCCCGTTATCCCTGTATGCCTTTCCTGCATCAGCCTGTGCGCGGTACTGATTATCACGTCGGTTTCCGCTGCGGGGACGGCCTTTTCCGTCACGGCGCTGGACGTGGGTCAGGGTGCCTGCACGGTGTTTGAATCGGAGGGGAGGGTGGCCGTCGTTGACTGCGGGAGTATCGGCGGAAAGGATGCGGGGGATGTCCTTGGGCGCTATCTCATGGGGCGCGGGCGCACGCGCATCGACATTTTCGTCCTCACCCATTACCATGAAGACCACATAAACGGCCTCGAGACGGCCCTCGCCCGCATGCCTGTGTCCGCCATCGCTCTACCCCAGCCCGCTGACGAGGACAGCGAGGCCTACGCCTTCGTTTCGTCCCTTGCTTTTGCCGCCAAAGCGGATATAATCGAAATAACACACAACGTCTCCGCCCGACTCGGCGGCGTCGAACTGCAGCTTTTCGCCCCTGTGGGCAGCGACTCCAGCAACGAGCGGGGCCTTGCGGTGCTCTGCTCCCACGGCGCCTTCGATACGCTTATCACGGGGGATATGAGCATCATCAGCGAAGAAAAGCTCCTGTATCTCAATGCCTTCCCCGATATCGAGCTTCTCGTGGTGGGGCATCACGGCTCAAAACACTCCACCTCCGAGACGCTTTTGAGAACGCTAGACCCGGAGCTGGCCATCATCTCCGTCGGGTATAATTCGTACGGGCACCCGGCGCCGGACGTTCTTCAGCGGCTTGCCCGGGAGGGCGTTTCCGTCTACCGCACGGACGAAATCGGGCACATCACCTTCAAAGCCTCATAAGCGGAAGAAAGGGTTTACCATGGCGCAGAAGAAAAACGCCTCCAGCTTGTATGACATATTTCGCAAACAGCTGCGCTCCGGCGATATCGGAACGCTGTATATTTTCCATGGAAGCGAGCACTATCTCCTTGACAGGAGCCTTGCGTCGCTGCGAGAGAAGCTTGTGGCGGGGGCCCTTTCCGATTTCAATCACCGGCGATTAAACGCCCGCAGCTTCTCTGTGGACACGCTGGCGGACTCAGTCAACACGCTCCCCGCCTTTTCCGAGCGCACACTCGTGGAAGTCCACGATGTGGATATTTTCAAACTGCCGGAAGAGCCTCGGAAACGCCTGATTGCGCTTCTCTCCGAACTGCCGGACACCGTCTGCCTTGTATTTGTCTTCAACACCGTCCCCTACGCGCCGGACGGACGGCAAAAGCTCGCCCAACTGCTGAAAAGCAAGGCGCAGATTGTTGAGTTTACCATTCAGGAGCAGTCGAAACTCATCCGATGGATTCGCGCCCACGTGGAGCACAACGGGAAGACCATCTCCCCCGCCGACTGTGAGCATCTCGCCTTTATAACCGGCAGCTCCATGACCACCTTAAGCGGCGAAATTGAAAAGCTCTGCCAGTACGTTGAAGGAGACAATATCACCCGGACGGACATTGACGCGCTCGTCACCCCCGTGCCCGACGCGGTGGCGTATCAGCTAACGGACCACGTTATTGGAGGCCGCTTTAACGAAGCCGCCCACGTTCTGGCCACCCTCTTTGCCATGCAGGAGCCGGCGCAAAAGCTCATCTACTCCGTCACCATGGCCCTCCGCCGCCTTTACACGGCGCGGCTGTATATTGATGAAGGGAAAAGTCAGGATGCTTTTACACAGACGACGGGCCTGCGCTTTGCCTTTCAGGCACGCAACCTTTTTGCCGCCGCCCGCAAATGCTCCGCCGAAGTCTGCCGGAAGGCCGTTCTCGCCTCCGCCCGGGCATCTTTTGCCATGAACTCCGGCGCAAACGGCGAGGCGCGTCTTGCCGAGCTTTTGGCGGAGCTTGCGCTGATTTTCAAGGAGGCCAGATGATACCGAAAATTCGCGAGGTTATCGTGGTAGAAGGGCGTTACGACAAAAACACCCTTAGGCAGATAATCGACGCCACGATTATTGAGACAAACGGCTTCGGCGTCTTCAATGACAGTGAAAAAATCGCCCTCTTGCGCCGCCTTGCGGAGGCGAGAGGGCTTATCATCCTCACCGACAGTGACCACGCCGGCTTTTTTATCCGGGGGCGGCTAAAGGGCCTGCTCCCCGCCGGGAAAGTCAAGCACGCCTACATCCCCGATATTCCCGGGCAGGAAAAGAGAAAAAATTCTCCTTCCAAGGAGGGGAAGCTGGGTGTGGAGGGGATGCGCCCCGACGTTTTAATCGAGGCGCTGCGCCGAGCGGGAGCCACTTTTGAGGAAAACCCGGACACCGCTCCCATTTTCGGCGGCATCACGAAACTTGACTTTTTTGAAGTGGGACTTACCGGCCGGCCCGGCAGCAACCAGCGCCGCCGCCAGCTGATGGCACACCTGAAACTTCCGGAATATCTCTCCCAAAACGCCCTGCTTGAGGTCCTCAATATCCTCTTTACACGCTCTGAGTTTATTGAACTAATTCGCTCCGGCATTTTTTCGCAATAGGTCAAAGTTTTCTGTCTTTTCTCCGAAAAATCCTCTTTCATTTTAGTATGCACCAATACTTGGTGCTTTCTCCCCCTCTTGTCGTGCTATATGTTGTGCGGCCGTCGAATTTTGTCGATTGCCCGCTGATTTTGCCTGTGGAATTCTTTCCTCATTTGTGAAATAATGCAAGCCGAGAGGTTTATTTCGCTACCTCAGCGAAAAACACGACAAGAGGAGTTGGAGCGATGCGAAGTTTGGAAGTTCTCAGGCTTAGGACTCAACTGGGCGACAGCGATTGCACGCTAATTTATTTTATCACGGTCGACGATATCGCAGACGCTGCAACAGCGCTACAGTTTGAATCTTATGGCGTTGGGATCACAATCTGCGAGAGGAATGAAACCGCCGTAGTTCGATGCGTCACGCAAAACAGCGTGTGTGTATATGAACTCATCCGCAAGCTGCACGACCACATCGTCACACCCGTTACCGTGGCCGACGTCGTGTATGACTGGCTGGCCAGTTAGAGAAGGTCATACCCGTCATATAAGGTTTTACGAATGGAATTCGTTGAAAATATGTAAAAAGCAGGTTTGGACGGCACATAACGTTTCGTTAT
>DUPW01000047.1 GCA_012838125.1 Papillibacter sp. | reverse complement strand
CCGCCATAACGGCGTTGACGGCAACCTTCTCGATGGTGACGATGCCGCGGCCCGGCTGCATGATGCCGATGACCTCGTTTTTGTCACGGCTTGTGCCGGCGAGCATCGCCTCAACGGCTTCCGGCGTGGGCGGCACGATGGGAAGGCTGTCCGTCATGGCATGGCCCACAAAGTACTCCTGGCACTTTTTGTAGGCCTCGTCGTAGTCTTTGCCCTCGAAGAAGAGGTTGCCGAAATCGAAATCGCACGGCGGCGGGTTCTTCTCTTCTTCCGTCAGCGGCTCCGTCAGTGCGCGGACAATTTCGTCCGCCATGTACTCGGCAATCGGCGGGAAGTTTTCCGCCTTGTTCTCGGCGTTAATCCACATGAGCGCCGGGATGGAGACGATTCTCAGCGTGGGCAGGCCGTGGGACAGCATGCTGAAAACAGCCTGCGGGCGCATCGTCTCAAGGCACAGATGGACGCCGGGGATGCCCGCCTTCTCATAGACGACGGGCGGCTCCGTCTGCCAGCCGCCGGAGAGGCGGACGCCGTCGATAAACGCGTCGAAATCTTTCAGGAACTCGAGGTTCTTTTCCCCGTCCATCCCCGTCTGCCGGTAGACGACTTTCGCAGTGGGGAATTTCGCCTGAAGGGCTTTCTCGAGCGCAAAATTGAAGGGGATGCTTTCAGGCAGGGCGCCCAAAATGGCGATCTTTTTCCCATCCAGGGATTTAAGGCGCGGCGCCGTCAGGCCTTGAATTTTCGATTCCCGGACGCCGCGGGGGTTACATACTTCCAAAACGTATTTCCCTTCCATATCACCAAGTCCTTTCCTTTATTCGTATTGGGCGGCGCGGCCCAGTATTTTCGTCGAAATTACCAAAGCTTTAATGCCCAATATGCCTCCCGTTAAGCATTATATCTTGAAACAACTTGATAATCCAATCCAATTATGGTAATATTTTCATAAGCTTTTGGTTATGGAGGGATGGGCATGACCATTGGTCAAATCAACTGCTTTATGACCGTTGTAAACGAGCAGAGTTTTTCAAAAGCGGCAAATGTCCTCTTTGTCTCTCAACCGGCCGTCAGCAAGAGCATCGCCAGTTTAGAGGAAGAGCTGGGTTATGCGCTCATCGACCGCAGGGACCGGGAGTTGCGCCTTACCCCCGCCGGCGCAAAGCTTTACGACTTTTTCGTCCGGATGAGGAACGAATACCAAAACACCCTCAGCGAGATAAACCACATCATGAACGCCTCCGACACCACTGTCCGCATCGGGTGCTCAGACGTGTGGAATCCGGATATGTTCTACGGGAAGATGATCCGGCATTTTAAGCGGAACTATCCCTCCATCCACCTTGAAGTGGAAGACAACCGTCTTCCGGACCTTTTCGGCAGGCTTCAGGCGGGAAAATTGGACATCATTATGACGTACGAGCTGTATCGGCCGCTGCAGTACAGTTTTTCCGTCCAGCCCCTGACGGACGCCTCCTGCCGGATTCTGTACTCCAAAGCGTATTTCAAGTCAGTCCATTCCCTTGCCGATTTAAACGGCGCGGACGTTCTCATCTTCGATGTGGACATCGAAAAGAAATTCGGCAAGCTGGTAAAAAAAATCTGCAGTGATTACGGCTACATCACGGAGGTTAAAAACTGCAGCCGTTTTGAAAGCGCCGTTTTCAATATGGCCTGCGGGAGAGGCGTGCTGCTCATCACCGAGTGGGACAATATCATTACAAACACGCCTTACGAATCCATCCCCTTCCCCCACAGTGCCCCCGTCAACCTGGTCTACCAAAACGCCCCCGAAAAACCGTACATACAGTTGGTGGTGGACGAGCTGGTTCAGATTTTCACCTTAGAGAAAGCCAAGGCCCATGCCGCCAAAGGACATTGACGCGATACGGGCATCGCAAGGCTGTCCCCTTCCAGAGGGGAGTATGCCTTCTAACCCGTCGGTGGCGAGCGGTCGAACCGCAGCGAAAGTGTTTTTGGTGCGCCATCGCGACGCGGGAAAGGACGCGCCGTCGCCACATCGCAAGGGATGCACCGTGACCATGGCGCAAAATCGCACCACCGGCAACAGCGTAAAAAACGCTCCGGCGGTTTTACGCCGCGGGTTTTCCGAAGTAAGTGAATTCCTACCGGCACGCATTAGGGAAAACAAAAGGCCACACAAAAGGATGGAAAACCTTTTGTGTGGCCTTGTTCGATGTTGAATCCGCTTTAAGCGGAGGCGTGCGCCTGATTTATGTCTGCGCGCGGCAGTTTGTATGCAGCCCTTCCATTGAAACGCCGTCTTTAATTGAGTAAGACTTCTCCTCGGCGTACTGGCAAACCACCGTGCTCCTGTCCGTCTCTGTTGCGCTTTAATCCGCCCCGTCGAGCTTTTCAACCGCTTCCTCCACGCTATTCACGAAATAGATGCTGTTTCCTTTGTTGCTCTCGTAGATGAAATCACGCAGGGGCTTGCTTGTGTATTTGGAGTAATCGCCGACGATGGCGAGTTTCTTGCGGTATGTCACGAATTTCTGCAGCACTGCGCCGGCAATGCCGGTGCTCAAAACGAAAAACTCCTCCGCAATGCAGGATTTATCGAGAATGTACTTGTCGCAGTCCGTTTCGTACTGCGCCGTGGCGATGAAATCCAGTGCCGACTGGGTGTCGGAAATCAGCATCTTCCGGGAGAGAATCTGAGCGATATCGTTTTTTCTGCCAAGCCGTTTGTATTTCATGTTCCTCTCCTTTACTCTGTGCCGGCGGGGCAAAGCGCCATGCTTGCGCGGCTTGATCGCACCGTAAATGGCCGCCCTGCCCATCGGGCATATTTATCCAGCCTGTTTTATCGATATTTTCCACCCGCCGCCCCATACTAAAAGCATGATGATGACGGAACTTATTTTTTCATTTCTATTAGGCGGCTGGGGTTACGTGGGGCTGGAGCTTCTCTGGCGCCGGCACAGCCACTGGACGATGTTTATTCCCGGCGGGCTGTGCTTTTCCCTCATTTACGCCCTGTCCACCCGCACGGCGCTCCCCCTTCCCCTACAATGCGCTCTTTCGGCCCTTATTATCACCGGGGTGGAATTTCTCGTCGGGTGCGTCGTCAACCTCGCTTTGGGTTGGAACGTGTGGGATTATTCCGGCCTGCGGTACCATCTTCTCGGGCAGGTCAGCCTGCCCTTTTCGGCGTTGTGGCTGGCTCTAAGCTACCCCGCCTTGCTTCTGGCGCGGCTTATCAACACCCATCTCTTCCCCCACCCGCGCTAGAGCGCTTAATTTGCCGCCCCTTCGCAAAAAACATCCATTCCGCGCCGGTGCGCTTTTAGTTTAAGCGATTATAACACCAACATGATGGCGGCGGCAACTTAACGCACCTTCAAAAACCCCAGCGGGTGTTTTTCCCGGGGGTATTTTTGGGTATAATCGAATGGATAATAATACCTAAAAAAGGGGGAGCGCTATGATTGACTTTCAAAACGCATCTTTCGTCAAACTCAAACCGACGGACTGTTCCGCCTTTTCCGCACTCATAAGCCCCATTTTCGTGGAAGGGGAAGAAACCATCGCCACCTTTCAGGGCATGCGGGACGGCGTCGTCTTCACCAACAAGCGCATTATCTCCATCAATGTGCAGGGCATCACGGGCAAGAAAAAGGACATCACCTCCCTGCCCTACAGCAAAATTCAGGCCTTTTCCATCGAAACGGCGGGGGTTCTGGATTTGGACAGTGAGCTGGAGCTGTGGTTTTCCGGTCTCGGAAAAGTCAAGTTCGAGTTTGTGGCACGGGCGGATGTGGCGCATCTGGCCCGCATCATCAGCGCGTACATGTTTAATTAAGACCGCAAAAAGCAGCCATCTTCCGATGGCTGCTTTTCTTACGGATTTTGCACGATGATTTTCAGCTTTCCGTCGGTGCTGAGGCTGAGGGCCGTGAGGTCCACGTCAATCTCCAGCTCCTTCCAGTCCACAGGCAGCTCATAGGCCAGCTTGCCTCGGAGCTTCTTCCCTTCCGCCAAAGCCCCGTCCATGGTGGGGGTGTCGCTGGCGATATGAGCGGAGAGGGACTCGGAGACGGCGTAGCCGTCCTGATAGGCGTCGAACATGAGCATGGAGCTGACGGTGTAGTCTTTCTCCGAGATGTTCTCAATCACCAGCACAAGCTCCACAAACTCCTTCCCCTCAGCCGGCTCGTTAAACTCCTCCCCCTTCGGCTTGTT
>DUPW01000046.1 GCA_012838125.1 Papillibacter sp. | reverse complement strand
GGTGACGCTTCTGCTCCTCGACGACGTTACCGGCGACCGCTACACCTATGGCATGCTCCAGAGCGGGTCGCAAGAATTACCCATTTTTGGCGATGAACCAGTAGATAAAGAAGGAAAACCAATCCCGCATAAAAACACCACCGTCACAGTAACAAACGGCAGCGTCAGCGTGGGCCCGGCCGTTACGGGCGCGTCGTTTGCCACGGGCGACTTCGGCGGCGTGGTGGTACCTGCTGTCCCCAATGAATCCGCCAGGGTGGTAGTTCTGACGAAGCTCGGCACAGTCAGGCGTTCGGACTTCTTTACAAAGGACGGCAAGACGTACGTCACCGTCGGCGGCGAGACGTACCCCGTCTCCGACGCGGTGGAGTGCTACAACAAGGCCGGCAGCTCCTGGTTTAAGTCTAAGTCGCCGCTGGCAGACGCCCGCTCCTTCTCCGAAACCCTCACCGTCTACGCCGAGCGCCCCGCTTCCGAAGGCGGCAAAATCCGCATCGTCGTCGCGTAAAGAGCGGCTTTCCATGAAGGGCGCGCTGTGGTAAAATGGAGCGGGGTGCATTAGGCATCCCACAGCCCGAAAAAGAAGGAGGGGCTTTTCATAATGTATTGTCGCAAATGCGGAGCCTATATGGAGGGAGTGGCGGTATGCCCCCGGTGCGGGGAGGGGCGGGATGGCGCGCGGTACTGCACCTACTGCTCAAGGCCCCTGCCGGATAACGCCGCCTTTTGCCCCGGCTGCGGCGCTCAGGTTAATACCGTGCCGCCGTATTACAACGGCTCCATTTACGGGACGAAGTCCCGCATTGCCGCCGGTGTATTCGGGATTGTGCTCGGCGCCTTCGGCGTCCATAACTTCTACCTCGGATACACGTCAAAAGCCGTGGCGCAGCTGCTAATTACCGTTCTGTCCCTTGGGATTTTGTCCTTTGTGTCCGCTATCTGGGGACTGGTGGAGGGCATCACCATCTTAAGCAGCAGGGAGTATTACGACGCGCAGGGGTATCTGCTCCGCGACTAATTTCCGGCGCAGACTGCGCTCGTCCCGACTCAGCCAAAAGTGACTGATATCAAAAAAGACGCCTTCGCATAAAGCGGAGGCGTCTTTTTGTGCGCGGGGCGGGGAAGTATGGCACAATACTCAGCGCCCCCTCCACCCTTTGGGCGGGTTTTGGATGCGCCCCCGCATCCACTCTCCGCCCCGCCGCCCCATAGAGGGGGCGGATATTGGATACCGCTCCGCCCAACACCGCCGTGCCACCGCCTGCAACGCGCCACGGCAATTACGACCCTTAAGCCCCCGCCGCAACCTGCCCACCCACGCTGCACCTCCAAACCACGCTACCGCCTGCTCCCCAAACCCTTGCCTCGCCGCTCATTGTGCCGGTATCCACGCAGCAATAAAAATAGCCGTGCGGTACATGCCGCACGGCTATAGCTATGAATAAGAGGAGAATCGTTAAAAAGCGACGTATTTGGCTTTCGGCGCGTTGCAGACGGGGCACTTCTCCGGCGCCTCATCGAGGACAGTATGGCCGCAGACGGGGCATATATGCACCGACTGGCACGTCAAGTCCTTGCCGGCTTTGACGCAGTCGAGAGCCTGCTGGAAGAGAGTCGCATGGACTTTCTCCGCCTCGAGGGCAAAGTGGAAACTGCGCTCGGCGCCCTTCTCGCTCTGGAAACGGGCCGCTTCGAGGTAGACGGGATACATCTGCTCCACCTCGTGCAGCTCGCCGTTAATGGCGCCCACGAGGTTCTCAGCCGTCTTGCCCACGCCGAATACGGCGCCGGCCGTGACGGTGGCATCTGCCGCCGTGTCGCCGCCCAGCTCTCTGAAGTGGTTGCCGGCATGGACCCGCTCGGCGTAGGCGATGGCCACAAACAGTTTCCCGACGTTCGGAAAACCCTCTTTTTCGGCCATATCGGCCCAGTACAGATAGCGCATATTCGCCATGCTCTCGCCGCCGTAAGCCGAACGGAGGAAATCGGCGGCCATTGCGTTATTAACTGCCATGGTGATGACTCCTTTTCTTCCTGAAAATATGTGTTTAAGCAGGAACTAAGCGTTTTTCTCCTTGAAGGCCTTAAAGGCCTCCATTGCCTGCGTTTTCATGCCTTTTTGGTATTCGCCGTAAATCAGCGGCTCGCCTTCTCCGAGCCACGCATCGTTGACATCGCAGAAGAAGGCGGTATGGGTGGACAGCTCCTTCGCTTCCGTCACCTTGCAGCGCAGAAAAGCCACAGCCTTCTCCAGAACGGGCAGTCCGTCCACGATTTTGTGGGGGACGTTGGCCCATTTATCCACGTTGCGGCCGGACTGGAAGCCGAAGTTGGCGATGACGAAGGGGTCGATGTCCTCCCCAAGGACGGAGACGGTAAATTCTCCGCGCTGTTTTATCGCCTCGTTTGTCTGGTTGGCCTTGATGCTGCAGAGGATGACGGTGGGCGGGTTGCTGGTGGACTGAATAAACGCATCGACAACACTGCCGGCGTATTTCCCGTCTATCTCCGTTCCAACCACGTAGAGGCCGTAAGAGATTTTATGAAATGCTTTTTTATCCATTCTGTCCTCCCCGGGCCGTTAGCTGCGCCAGTGGCCGTGCAGGTTACAGTATTCCCGGGCGCCGAGGACTTCTTCCTCCAGGAGGAATTCGGCAACGGGTTTTTCGCCGGGCTTTAAGTATTTACGATAGACTTTATCAGCTGCGAGGATTTCGATCCACTGGATGTAGTGCTCGTCCACCATCGGGTGCTCGACGGAGCCAACCGTCACGCGGACGCCGCCGTCGATTTTTTCGATGATGGGGACATGCTTTTCTACCGAGGCATCCACCGTGTTTTCTTTCTGGAACACCATCTCTTTGCCGCAGCACACCAATGTGCCGCCGCCGACGTGGAGCACTTCAACGATATTGCCGCAAACGCTGCATCTGTAAACGCTGTTTCTCTCGATCATGTTTTTACCTCCCATACTGATGCGTTTATTCTATCTGGCTATCTGGTGGAATATTCCTGTTTCACTGTAACATAATTCTGGAAGAAAGGGAATAGGCATTTCCACTAAAATAGTAATAAATGTTATTATTAAATTTGCTTAAAAGAAAGGCGCCCTGTTCAGGGCGCCTTCGTGTTATTTCTCGTTGAAGTTCTTGTAATCCTTAAACAGCGTTTCGGGTGCTTTTTCGATGAGGGAATCAACGGTCCACGCCTCGCCGGTGGGACTAAACAGCGCCTTTTCGCGGATGATAAACGGGTTTTCGTATCGGGCGATGAAGGTGCCCATGGTCATGAAGACGGAGCCGGTGACGTGGGCGGCTTCGTCGGTGCAGAGGTAGGGGATGAAGTCGGCGAAGAGTTCGGGGGGCTGGCCCTCGTCATACTTCATAATTGGCTCGCCCGATTTTGTGGACTTGGCGTCCTCTTCGGCGACTTTGTCAAACAGCTCCATGTCCACGGAGGCGCGGGTCTTGGCCGCCGGACAGAAGGCGTTGGAGGTGATATTGTCGTCCGCCAGCTCCTCGGCAAGGGCCCATGTGAGGCCGATGGTGCCGGCGTTGGCCGTGCAGTATTCCGCCTGACGGATGCCGCCGCCCATCCACGCCGGGGAGGAGCAGTTGATGATGCGGCCCCATTTTTTCTTGCGCATATAGGGGACAGCGTGGCGGATGATGTTGAAGTAGCCCTTCGGTTTTACGCCGGTGACCTTGTCCCACAGTTCTTCGTCAATCTTCTCGATGGGCGCAAAGCCGAAGGCGCCGGCCACGTTGACGACGATGTCCACCGAGCCGTAGATTTCCGCGGCGGTGTCCACAATGCGCTTGGCGTCGTCAAAGCTCACGATGTCGCCGAAAACGGCGGAGGCTTCGTAGCCCATTTCGCGGATTTTCTGAGCGGTTGTTTCGGCGTCGCCGGTGTATTTTTCGATTTCTTCGTTATACCATGCCAGCTGCTCGGGGGTCAGTTTTTTCAGCTGTTCCTCAGTAATCTGGTTGGCGGTGTTTTTCTTAACGGGACCGCGGTTATTCGTGACAACCTTGGCGCCCTCCTGCGCTAAAGCGATGGCGATGGCGCGGCCAATACCCTGGCCGGAACCGGTGACGAGAGCGACCTTGCCGCTTAAACGATTGCCCATTCTGCTAAACCTCCATAAATTGCTTTTTTGTATACCAATACTATATTAAATTCCCGTCCAACAATCAAGAGATAATGTATCATCACACCCCATCTTTCGGAAAATTCCCCTCTGACGGGAAAAAACCGGGATAAAGCAAATCGCTATTGACAGTACGCAACCTATTGCGTATAATAAGCGCAACGGGTTGCGCTCTATACAAGGAGAGTTAGGATGAAAATACCGGAGGATAAGAGGC
The DNA here is from genome assembly GCA_012838125.1 of Papillibacter sp. GTDB lineage: Bacteria > Bacillota > Clostridia > Oscillospirales > Oscillospiraceae > Sporobacter. The sequence goes on along the minus strand of DUPW01000046.1, from coordinate 11,687 downwards.
ACGTTCTGTTCGGGGGCACGTTTATTCTGGCCAATAAGCTCCAGCTTGTGGCCGACAAATGGGTGCGTGCTCTTTCCATCAAGCAGTGGTTTCTGCTGCGCCATTTAAGCGAAATGCCGCAAGACCCGCCCCCTACCATCACGATGCTGGCCCGAGAGACGGACACGTCCCGCCAAAACGTCAGCAAGATGCTGGAGGTTCTGGAGCGGCAGGGCTATGTGCGCCTTGAAAGAAGCCCCGAGGACCGACGCAGCCAGAGTGTCGTGCTCACGGAGGCGGGGGCGCAGGTACTGCGGGCGGTGGCTGTTGAGGGCGCACCGTTTCTTCATCAGCTGTTTTCCGGCATCAGCGGGGAGGAGTGCGCCGCCGCCGCAGATGTCATGATAAAGCTCATTGAAAATCTCAGCCGAATGCAAAGGGAGATGTAAGCGGCTTAAAAACGCCGCACCACGCCCCTCAGAGGAGCGGGTTTATAAGATTTCGGAAGGACGGGATTTAATGAAAACAGCGGTTATCTATAAGTCGCGCTACGGCTCCACCGAGATGTATGCAAAATGGATTGCGGAGGAACTAGGGGCGGACTCTTTACCGGCAGGTGACGTTAGCCCCGAGGATTTGGAAAAGTATGAGGTCATCGTCTACGGCGGCGGGCTCTACGCCGGCAGCGTAAACGGTTCGGCGCTTCTGACAAAGAACTTAGAGCGCATCAAAGACAAGAAACTGTATCTGTTTACCGTGGGCCTGTACGATGTGTCCCTTCCGGAGAACGTAGAGGCCATCAGAAGCGGTCTGGAGAAGGTGCTACCACCCGCTCTGTATGAAAAGCTGCGCCTTTACCATTTCCGTGGCGGGATGCACCTTTCCAAAATGGGATTTTTGCACCGCTTCGTCATGAAGATGATGGCAAACATGCTGCGCAAAAAACCGGAAAGCGAACTCAGTGATGACGACCGGCTTATGCTGCAGAATTTCGGGCAGGACATTGATTTTACCGACCGGTCGGCCATCGCCCCTCTCGTCAAGGCCGTCATGGCCGGCCTGCCGCCGCAGTAGGGCTACGGCATCCCTGCACACCGCTTGCGGTGGGGCCAAGAGCGCCTTTTCTCTACGGGTAAACGCAAAAGTGAGGGGAGCTGGCAATCCCATGGGACATGGCGAAAGGGACGCGCTTTTCTCTCCAAGTCATAAACGAAAAACGGCGGCTTTGCACTCTGTGCGCCGCCGCTTTTGGTGTTTTCCGGCGGGGTTAAAAGCCGGACCCGTCTTGGTGACAATAAAAAACGCCCGCTTTGCATAGAGCAAGGGGGAGTTGAATGGATATTCAAGTTAAACTGCAAAGGCATGGAAAGAAAAATCGAGGGTTTTGAATGTTCGTTCAAAACCCTCGTCTTCTTATTATTAAGCACGCCTGGAGGGACTCGAACCCCCGATCTCACGGTTCGTAGCCGTGCACTCTATCCAGCTGAGCTACAGGCGCATATTGCTTATGTATACTAGCACAAGCCTTTGCAAAATGCAAGTACTTTTTCGTTTTTCGTACTCAATCCACAAAGTGGAGCGAAATAAGAGACAAAGCGTACCTCAAAACGCCGTGAAAGGCGAGGGGGGCGTGAACAGGAAGCGATGCAGCCGGGCTTTGGAATTCGATGCGGCGCAACGCTTGACCCGAAGGGAATCGGCATATATAATATGTAACAAAACCGAAAAACCATACTTTTTGTCAAAAGGACGGTGAAGCGGCATGGAACGAACGGATAAGGAAAGCTACTATCTCGACATTGCCGAAACGGTGCTTGAACGCTCCACGTGCATGCGGCGCAAATACGGTGCGCTGATCGTCTCCAACGACGAAATCATCGCAACGGGGTATAACGGGGCACCGCGTGGCCGCAAAAACTGCAACGATCTCAACTACTGCACCCGCGAACGCCTGCAGGTTCCCAGCGGAGAGCGGTATGAGCTGTGCCGCAGCGTCCATGCCGAAGCCAACGCGATTATCTCCGCCGCCCGCCGCGATATGGTGGGTGCCACCCTCTATCTCGTGGGTGTGGAGGTGACCGGAGGCTATATCGAAGGGGTCACGCCCTGCGCCATGTGCCGCCGGCTGATTATCAACGCCGGTATTACCCGCGTCATCACGCGCGTCGACAAAAGAGAGTATCAGACGACACACGTTCGCGACTGGATCTACAACGACGATACCCTCGCCGAGCGTGTGGGGACCATCGGATAGGCATTTACCGCAGCTTAAAAAGTGGAAGGATACTGATATTCCGGCATCGCGCCGCATAATGAATAGAAAAGTCAGTTATCCTTCGGACAGAGGTGGGATACAATGAGCACACGCAAACGCCGGTTTGGAGACCGTTACGACGGTCGCCTTCTCCGTACGCTGGAACCCTACAGCGCCATTGGCTGCTTCATCATGAAAAAACGCAACGATGCCAATAACGCCTACATGGACGCCATCGAGATTACCGAAATCGAGAAGTTTATCCGCCAAAAGCGCGCAGAAGGGATGCCCGGCCTCGGGATGCTCCACATCTTCATCGCGGCGTACATTCGCCTTGTGAGCCAGATGCCGCACCTCAACCGCTTTGTGGCCGGCCAGCGGGTCTATCACCATCACCACGTGGACGTTGTGATGATTGTCAAGCAGGATATGACCTCCACGGGGGTGGAGTCCTCCATCAAGGTGCGCTTTGAGAAGACGGACACCCTTTCGGACGTCTACCGCAAGATTGACGAGGCCGTCAAAGCCGTAAAGGCCCAGAAGGACGGCAACGCCGACGTGACCGCGAAGATTCTTACGAAGATTCCGCGCCTTGTGGTGGCATTTTTCATCGGTCTTTTGAAGCTCCTCGACTATTTCGGCCTCATGCCGAAGTTCCTGATTGATACAAGCCTGTTCCACGGTTCGCTGTTCCTCTCCGACCTCGGCTCCCTGGGCATCCGCCCCGTCCTGCACCATCTCTACAATTTCGGCACGATTCCCGTGTTCCTCACCTTCGGCGTCAAGCGCCGGGCGTACGAGATGCAGGCCGACGGCAGCGTCGCCGAGAGGAAGTACATCGACTTCACCGTCATGGTGGACGACCGTATCACGGACGGATTCTATCTGGCCCAGTGCATTAAGTACCTGCGCAGCTACATGCGGTACCCGCACCAGCTGGAAAAGCCGCCGGAAAAAGTCGTTGAGGATATTGAATAAAGATTTGAAATATATCGGGGCGGCCCTGAAGCCGCCCCGATGTTGTTTTTGAGGGATGTTATCGCATTAAAACTGCGTATTGCACGATATTGATGCGTCTTATTTGCGTTTTGCGGGAAACGGCCCGCCCCTGATTGGCGTTTCGGGCAGAAGTCCCTTGGTTCGGCGCGTATTTCGAGACTAATATGCGTCGTAAACTTCCGCCAGCAGGTTTCTTGCCACGTCCTCCGTAATGGGAACGGGGCAGTAGCTGGACAGGTGGTTAGACACCACTTCCGGCGCCAACGCAAGGACATCTTCCCGGGAGTAGCCCATCTGGGACAGGGGCGCGATGTCGATTTTGCGCATCAGTTCGCGGATTTTCTCCGCCACGATGGTGCCCAGTTCTTCGCCCGTCTCGGAGCCTTTTAGCTCTGCGCCCATGGCAGCGGCGATGACGCCCATTTTCTCCGGCAGTGTGGGGGCCACAAGGCGCATGGCGGCCGGCAGTGCCACGGCGCAGTTGTACCCGTGGGGCGTATGGAAGCGGCAGGAGAGGGCGTCGGCAATGGAGTGGCCCACGTGGGTAATGGGGTCGTTAAAGGCCAGACCGGCGTATGTGGCGGCAAGGGCCATTTCCGAGCGGGCCTCGATGTTCTCAGGCTCGTTGCAGGCCGTTTCAAGGTTATTGGCAATTTTGCGGATGGCCGCCTCGCCCACGAGGTCGCTGTGGGGGTTCGGGTATTTACCCGTCATGGCCTCCATGGCGTGGGAGAGGGCGTCCATACCTGTGGTGGCCGTCAGGGAGCGGGGCAGGGTGAGGGTCAGCTCCGGGTCCACGATGGCGTAGGTGGTGTTGACAAAAACGCTCCACTTGGCATTAGCGTCCGGGCGGGTGATGACGGCGACTTTCGTCACTTCACTGCCCGTTCCCGAGGTGGTGGGCACGAGGATGACGGGGGTTTTCGTGTCGATAAAAATCGGGGCGGCGAGGATGTAGTCCTTCGCCTGGCCGGGCTTCGTGAGGAGAATGGAGATGGCTTTGGCGGTGTCCATACTGCTGCCGCCGCCGATGCCCACGATGCAGTCGGCGTTCTCTTTCCGCGCCACGGCGCCCCCTTCGTCCACAACGTCGGTGGTGGGGTCCGGAACGACGCCCGTGAAGGAGACGACGTCGATTCCTTTGTCGCGAATGGACTTGATGGCGCGGGCGGCGATGCCGGCCTTTTCCACGCCGGATTCGTACACGCACAGGACTTTTTTACAGCCCAGCTCGGCGATCTTTTCACCGAGGGCGGCAATGGCGCCCCGTCCGAAAATGACGGGACACGGCTGAGAAAACTGGGTATACATGATAGACCTCCCATAAACCGGTTTCACCGGTGTTAACTTATACAAGCATTATAACGGCGCAGGCGGCACATTACAATTATTTTTCCTGCCCCGTCGGCGAAATGCACAGGGTGGGAGGGAAGAAGAGAAGGGGAATTGGGCAAAAATTACACTTGACATTCCCTTCCAAATCCATATAATGACACATAACACATTCAAACCTTTGACTGAGAGCAAGTAACGTTTCTCTACCCCGTTTCAGAGAGCCGCCGTTTGGTGCGAGTGCGGTACGGACGAAAACGTGAATGGGCTCAGGAGGGCGACTTGAAAGGCTTCTAGCCGAGTAGGGAAGACGGAGAAGGGCACTTCGTTAACAAATGCCGGCACATAATCATGTGTGCGCAGAGCGGGCGTATTGCAAAAATACGTCAAGCCGGGTGGTACCGCAGGAGTCTATGCTCTTGTCCCAGCGATGGGGCAAGGGCTTTTTTGTTTCCCAAAATGCACCAGACGCCCGCGTGGGATGCTGCGCAAAAGGAAATTGAAAGGAGAAAGCGCTATGTCAAAGAATGTCCCCTACAAAATCGTGTTAGCCGAAGAGGAAATCCCGCGGGCGTGGTACAATGTCCGGGCGGACATGAAAACGGACCACCGTCCCATTCTCCATCCCGCCACACTCAAACCCGTCACGGCGGAAGACCTCGCTCCCGTCTTCTGCGACGAGCTTGTCAAACAGGAACTCAACGATACCGACCGCTTCATCGAAATCCCCGAGGAAGTGCGCGATTACTACAAGATGTTCCGTCCCTCGCCCCTGTTTCGGGCCTACAACCTCGAAAAGGCGCTGGGCACACCCGCCCGTATTTATTACAAATACGAAGGGGGCAACACCTCCGGAAGCCACAAGCTCAACTCCGCGCTGGCGCAGGCATACTACGCCAAAAAACAGGGCCTGAAAGGCGTCACCACCGAGACGGGAGCCGGCCAGTGGGGTACGGCCCTGTCCATGGCCTGCGCCTACTTCGGCCTTGACTGCAAGGTCTATATGGTCAAAGTCTCAGCACAGCAAAAGCCTTACCGCAAGGCCGTGATGGAGACGTACGGGGCCACGATTATCCCGTCCCCGTCGGACACCACGGACATAGGCCGCAAGATGCTCGCGGAGAATCCCGATAGCAACGGCAGCCTCGGAACAGCTATCTCCGAAGCTGTGGAAGTGGCCGTCACCACGGACGGTTACCGCTATGTCCTGGGCAGCGTCCTCAATCAGGTTCTGCTGCACCAGTCCGTCATCGGCCTTGAGGCCAAGGCCGCCATGGAGAAGGTTGACGAGTACCCCGACATCGTCATCGGCTGCGCCGGCGGCGGCTCCAACCTCGGCGGCATCATGTCCGCGTTTATGGCCGACCGTCTCACAGGTAAAGCGGCGCCCTATTTCATCGCGGTGGAGCCGGCCTCCTGCCCCTCCATGACGCGCGGGAAGTTCGCCTACGACTTCTGCGACACAGGCAAGGTCACGCCCCTTGCGAAGATGTACACCCTCGGCTCCGGCTTCATACCGCCGGCCAGCCACGCGGGCGGCCTGCGCTATCACGGTATGAGTCCGATTATCTCCCAGCTCTATCATGACGGGTTTATTAACGAGGCCCGGGCCGTGGAGCAGACGCAGGTGTTTGATGCGGCCACCTTCTTTGCCAGGACGGAGGGCATCCTGCCGGCGCCGGAATCCGCCCACGCCATCCGCGTGGCCATCGACGAGGCGCTGCGCTGCAAGGAGGAGGGTACGGAGAAGACCATTCTCTTTGGCCTGTCCGGAACGGGCTACTTCGATATGACGGCCTACGCCTCTTATAAAGACGAAACCATGACGGATCTCATCCCCGCGGACGAAGACCTTCAGCGGGGCTTTGCGGGAATCCCCTCTCTGCCGGGCATTCAGTAAACCTATTTAAATGATTCATGCAGTGACGAGGGCGCTTTTGCGCCCTCGTTTTTTGCGGCGTAGGGCAGGGCGTGTCTTTTCGCGCTTTGGTGCGCAGGTTCTCTATTTGTATTGCGTTCGTAGTGTGCCGATAGGAACACATGTTTTACGCGGAAACGATGCCAGCTTCTGACGATTTCAGCGCGCAACCTCTACGGCGCACTGTTTTGCTCTGGTTTTTAACGGGTGCGTGCAGCCGAACTGCCTGTTATGGCATGGCGCAAAGGGCGCGCCGCCGTGCTGGTTTTCGTGTTTGGTGAGGGGGCTGGGTGCATTATTGAGTTATGGATTCCCGTGGTGCGGAAAAACGAAGACTCCCTTTACCGTGGCGCGTTTGGCTAAAAGATATGGCGAAAAATGTCTTGTGCGGCGGGGCCGGTCGTGATAATATAAAAGGAATGCAAAGGGGTGTTGCTTTTTGGCCTTTCGGCATCTCATCAGCATAGAAGACGTGTCCCTTCCCTTATGGGAAGAGCTGTACGGGTTGTGCGAGGACATCATGGCCTGCCCGAAGAACTACAGCCTTGCCTGCAGCGGCAAGGTTCTGGCCACCCTTTTCTTTGAACCCAGCACACGCACGAATTTTTCATTTCAAGCAGCGATGATGCGCCTTGGCGGCAGTGTATTCGGGTTTTCCGAGCCCAGCGCCACCTCCACGGCAAAGGGCGAAACCTTCGCTGACACCGTGCGCATGATGAGTTCATACTCCGACGCCATCGTTATCCGCAGCCCCTACGAGGGGGCGGCGCTGGCGGCATCCCTCTATTCTGAAGTCCCGATTATCAACGCCGGCGACGGCGGCCATCTGCATCCGACCCAGACGCTTGCGGACATCACGACGATTCGCCGCAAGCGCGGCGCCATTGAAAAGCTCACCGTGGGGCTCTGCGGCGACCTGCTCTACGGGCGGACGATTCACTCCCTCGTGATGGCCCTGTCGAAATTTCCGGAGATTCACTTCTATCTCATCTCGCCCCGGGAGCTGGCGATTCCCGACTACATGCTGGCGCACCTCAAGCGCCAGAATCAGCGTTATATTGAAACGACGAACCTTGAATCCGTCCTTCCGCAGCTGGATATCCTCTACATGACCCGGGTGCAGAGGGAGCGGTTTGAAGACCCGTCCAAATACGACCGGATGAAAAACGTCTATATCTTAAACCGCCGCAAACTTCAGGCCGCGAAGGAGGACATGCTCGTCATGCACCCGCTGCCGCGCCTTGAGGAGATTGCCCGGGACGTGGACGACGACCCCCGCGCCGTATATTTCGAGCAGGCCCGGCTGGGGATGTTCATCCGCATGGCGCTGCTTCACAAGATGACCCACATGCCCCGCATCTCCGCAGAGCCGCTGCGGGACAACACAGAGGGCGTGTGCGTGAACGAACGGTGTATCTCGCAAAAAGAGACCTATCTGCCGAAACTGGAAAACCCCGACGCGCCCGGCCAATGCGCATATTGCGATAAAAACCTGTTGACAAGATAGCGAAACAATGCTATTATCTTTAAGCGTCACCACTTGTGGGACAGCAAAAGACGGGGTTGTATGCGGGTGTAGTTCAGTGGTAGAATTCCAGCCTTCCAAGCTGGCCGCGTGGGTTCGATTCCCATCACCCGCTCTTTAATTGAGACATGCGCCAATAGCTCAGTTGGATAGAGCAACTGCCTTCTAAGCAGTAGGTCAGGGGTTCGAATCCCTTTTGGCGTGCCAAATACCCCGTTAGGGGCGAAAAGAGAATCCCCTTTAGGGGCAGCATATAGGATGGCCCAAATGGTGGGTGTAGCTCAGTTGGTTAGAGCATCGGATTGTGGTTCCGAGGGTCGAGGGTTCGAATCCCTTCATCCACCCTATCTATTCAGTCCTTCCTATAGGGAAGGGCTGAATAATAAATGCCTTTTTTTCCAGATAGCCAGAGCGCGCGATATTGGGATGTCGCCAAGCGGTAAGGCACCAGACTTTGACTCTGGCATTCGCAGGTTCGATCCCTGCCATCCCAGCTCGATTTGACCCGTTAGCTCAGTCGGCAGAGCACCTGCCTTTTAAGCAGGGTGTCCGGAGTTCGAATCTCCGACGGGTCACCATGAAAAACCCTGTAGTCTTTAGACTACAGGGTTTTTTGCTTTCTGTATGATAGTGATTTGATAGTAACGCAATAGTAACCGAAAGACAAAACTAAGTTCCTCAAATCCTGTGCTTTCCATAAGCAATCCGGAGGTCAGCTTACAGAAAGCTCTGTAGCTGCTTGGCGTTGGCTTCCTCCGTCTCCAGGAGCCTTTTCGTGAGACCCTTCACCGTCTCGTCGCTGCCTCGGTAATCGTTGAGGTGTTTTACCGTCTTGGTGATGCCTATCTGATTGCCCTGAATAGTCATCTCCGCGATTTTAGAGTCGGTACGGCCCGTCATCATTTTCAGGGACGTCATCATGTCGGCTGAGAGCTTTGAAACAGGACTGACGCCCTTCGGTTTTTCCTGCCTTGACTCAAGGATAGACCGGGCCTCGTCCCGCAGCTTTGCGTATTCCCGCTGCTGCTGCATCAGCGCGCTTTTGAGGTTTTCGCTTCTTGCACGGTCGAGGACGGACTGGATGCCCTTGCAGCCCATATCCGTCGTTTTGTAAACGTATTGCAGAAGTTCCGTATCGTGTAACATATTTTCACCCTCGCTTCAGATTTAGTATGACCGACCGCGTTCAATGTATTCCGATGAAAACAAAGCTCCCGCTTTCAAAGCGGGAGCTTTTTCTCTGTTTGCTTATAGTTAAATGAGGCGGCGATTAAAGTTTGTCGAGGCGGTAGGCAAAAGAAAGCTGCGCACCGTTTTTTGCATGGCAAAACTTATGACGCCGGCTCCGCCAGAGCCTTGTGCAGGGCGGCAATCAGCGCCTCGTTTTCCTCATGGGTGCGCACGGCGACGCGGTAGTACCCTGCAGACAGGCCCACGTAGTTTCCGCAGTCACGAATGAGCATGCCCTGCCGGCGCATGCGGGCGGTGAGGTCCGTCACGTCGCTTCGGAAAAAGATGTAATTGGCCTCGCCGTAAGGGTCAATCATACCCGCCTGCCTCAATGCGCCGATGAGATAGGCGCGCTCCTCTTTGATAAGCGCCCGGGAGCGGCGGATATACTCCGTCTCCTTCAGGGCGGCAATTCCCGCCTCCTGCGCAAGGGACGACACCGCCCAGGGCTGACCGGCGCCGCGCAGCTTCTCAAGCAGGCCTGCGTTCGAGGTCAGACAGTAGCCCAAACGGACGCCCGCCATGCCGTAGAGCTTTGTAAAGGCGTCGAGAATGAGAAGGTTGGAGAAGTCCTTCAAGTGGCTTTTCAGGGAATGGGCCGCGGGGTCTTCGAGAAACCCGTTAAAGCACTCGTCCACAACAAGAAGGGCGCCGCTCTCATGGCATGCGCGGAGGATTTTGTCCATCAGCTCCGGTTCGACCGTCCTTCCCGTGGGGTTGTTGGGGTTGCAGATAAACACCACGTCCGCACCGGACAGGGCGGGGAGGATGCTCTCCTCAAGCTCAAAGCCGCGCTCCGGAAGCAGAGGGTGGTGATGGATTTCGCAGCCCGTAGTTTCCAGCGCGAGGGCGTATTCGGCAAAGGTGGGGGCCGTTACAACGGCGCGGCGAGGTGAAAGCGCCGTTGCCAGACGGAAGATAATGTCCGCGGCACCGTTTCCGCAGAGGATGTACTCCGGCGGAAGGGAGAGGAATGCGCCCAGCGCCTCCCGCAGAGCGCGGCAGAGGGGGTCAGGGTATTTATCAGCCGTAAGGGCCCTGCGGGCAATGGCCTCCACAACGCCCCGGGGGATGCCCAGGGGATTGCAGTTTGCGGAAAAGTCCAGGGGCGCATGCCCATACTCCCGCACATAGCCTTCGATGTCGCCGCCGTGAATTAAAGCCATACAATCGCTCCTTTTACGAGTAAACAGGCCGCCCAGAACAGGAGGGATGTGACGGTGAGCAGGCGATTACTCAGTAGAATGTCCTTCGGTTCGGCGAGGTGGGCGCCGTCTCCAATGGTGGGTTTCTCCACGAGAACGCCGCCGTAGATGCCGCTGCCGCCGAGGGTGATGCCAATGGCGCCGGCGCAGGCAGACTCCGTGTGCGCCGAGTTGGGGCTCTTGTGGTTGAGACGGTCCCTGCGGAAAACCCGCCACGCACCGGGGCCGTCCAGCCCTGAAATAAAGGCTGCAATGACCATAAACAGCCCTCCGAGCCGTGCGGGGATGAAGTTTAACACGTCATCCAGCCGGGCGGCGATGCGCCCGAAGTAGAGGTACCGCTCGTTTTTGTACCCGAGCATACTGTCCATGGTGCTGGCGGATTTGTAGAGCATCCCTAAGGGCGCGCCGCCGATGGCGAGATAGAGGAGCGGGGCAATCACACCGTCACAGGTGTTCTCCGCCACGGTCTCCACCGTCGCCCGCACAATGCCGGATTGGTCAAGACAGTCCGTATCACGCCCGACGATTTCGCCCACCGCTGCGCGCGCCGCCCCGATATCCTGCGACAGGGCGCTGTAAACCTTCATGCTCGCCGTTTTCAGCGAGCGAACGGAAAGGCACTGCCAGACCAGCACCGTTTCCACGATAAAGCGCAGCCACGGGCCCACAAGAGAAGCAAGCTGCAAGAGGGCGGCGCCGGATAAGTATCCCACCCCGCAGAGGATGACAACCACCACACCGCCGGCAACGAGCTCACCGGTGCTTGTCTTTGGGAACACACGGCGCAGCGCCCGCTCCAAGAGGGCAATGAGCTTTCCGTAGCCGATGACAATATGGGGCCAGCCGATGGGGTCCCCTAAGATGAGGTCGAGGACAAACCCGGCAGACAGCGCGTAAAGGGACAGCATAACATCCTCCTTTAGATGAAACGAAGAAAAACACCCTTCCGCAGATACGAAAGGGTGTGAAAAACAGGTGCCGCGTAAGAAGCCCACCTGCTTTCACCGGCCAAAGATCCGCAGCCTGTGGAAACGACATCGCCACGCCTGTATTCTGACTTGAGCGTCGTCGCCACCGCTTCGCCTTCCCACGGCCGAGGGCCGCAGTGGCATCATGAAACGGGGCTGGTACTCTTACAGCGGCGGCTTCCGTGCGGGATTTTCACCCGACTTCCCGCGGCACGTCAAGACGCACCGCTGCGCGGCGAAAGCTGTATGGAACCGGCGGGGGCTCGCCCCCCGC
>DUPW01000002.1 GCA_012838125.1 Papillibacter sp. | reverse complement strand
GTCTCTTCCACCGCCGGCACCTCCTCCGGCTGCTCCGGCACCATCGTGATGCCGTCATCCTGCGCTTTTGTCGGTTCCGCCGACGTCTCGTCGAAATCGTCAAGGGGGATGTCGATGGCCTTTCTGCGCCTTTTCGGCTCAGGCGGAGGGAGAATTGTCGTATACTTTCTGTCCTCTTCGTATTTGGCGTATTCAGCGAGCATTTCCTCATGGCGCTGCCGGGCCAACTCACGGCGCCGGCTCATAAACTCGGCGATTTCAGACAGCGTCAGGTTCAGGGACACCATGATGAAAAAGACGGCAAGGCACAGATACAAGGCCATCGTCACGCCGCGGCCGAGAAGGTATGTAAGCGTAATGGATAGGCCTCCGCCGATAATCCCGCCGCTTTCCGCCAGAATGCCGGTCTTCCACAGGCCCTTGAACATTGAAAAGGTGGGATGCGCCGCTGTGCGGCTGAGGAAGAGGTGGGAAAAGGCGCTGACAAGTACGGCCAGCATCAGCACGCTCGTCACACGGCCCGCAACAGGCCTTCCCCTGTGGAAGGCGAGGATGACCGCGCAGACAAACAATAAGGGCGGCATGACAAAGTATCCCCAGCCGATGAGCCCACGGAGGAAATCACTGAAATATGTTATAAAAACGCCGCTTGCGGCAAAATAGCCGCTCACCGCGAAAATTGCCAGCACAAAAAAGACAACGGCACCGGCCTCCCGCCTGCGGGACGGACGCACCTGCCGCGCACGACTGGGCGCCGTTTTTCTGCCCGACGCACTGCGGGACGTGGCGGAAGACGCCGGCCTTTTTGCGGTTTTCGCAGGCTTTCTATTCGATTTTTTCTTCGTCTGTTCCATGCGTCACCTCATTCGCCGATAATGCTCGATACAATCAGTGCCACAACGCCCACAAACCAGAGGTAAAAGGCCAATTTATGCAACCGTCTCCGCGCCAAAAACCTGTACAGCAGGGCGATGCTCAGGGCGCCGAGAAATACGGAGAGGAGAAGGCCGATGAGATACCACGGCAGCGCCGCCCAGTCCACGCCCCCTCGAAACAGCCCGAGCAACGACATGAAAACAGACAGCATCGAGGGAATCACTGTTAAGAGGACGGAAAACCGCACCGCATACTCCCTGTGCAGGCCCCGCGTCAGCCCGATAGCGATGGCGAGGGCAACCGCTGAGAGGCCGGGTATCACGCCCAAAGCATATCCCAAACCCACAAGCAGCGCGTCAAGGGCCGTTGCCGTCCTGTCGCGTTTGCTTCCCTGCCGGGAGAGCCTGTCCGCTGCAAAAATCAGGACGCCCAAAATCATCATAGCAAAGCAGACGAACCAGACTCTGTCGGATAACGTCACCGCATATTTCCGAAAGGGCAACAACACAAGGGCTGGGGCAAGGGCGATAAGGATAAACAGCGCCGTGCGCACCGTGGTGGGCAGGCGCCCCTCCCCTAAGGGGTTGTCATACCGCCCGGTGAAAAAAGCCACACTGTCCACCGCCATTTTGCGCAGGTGCCCGCCGTATACAATGGCAATGGACAATACACTGCTTAAGCTGAGCAGAAGGGAATACAGCGGGTCGGGTTGAATCTCAAGACCAAAACCCTGAAGAAGGGCTGTATGCCCGGAATAGGACAGTGGCAAAAAAACGGTTATGCCGCGGAGCAACCCCAGCAGTATCGCCGTTAAAGCCGACATCATTATCCCTCCAACAAACGCGGGCTCATTTTCTCTCTTTCGCAAACTGCTTCGCCGCGCGTCCTTACGGGCGACGCAGGTTAACGCGCCGCCCGGATACTATATCCTACCATAATCCTGCCGATTATTCCAGTGTTTTGTCATGCCCCCGCACTTTCAGCCCGCCGCGCGTCGCCTGTGGTACGGGAAATTCGGGGACGCTCTCCCCTCTCCGCACGCGAATCTCCCGGTGCAGCCATTCCAGCGCGTCGGACAGTCCCCCCAGCTGGTCAATGAGGCCGCAGCGCACCGCCTCCTCCCCGTAGATGACCGTTCCCACGTCGGCGGCCAGCTCACCCGTCTTCATCATCATTTCGATGAAGCGGCGGCGGGATATCCGAGAGTGCTTCGTCACGAAGGAGACAATGCGATCCTGAATTTTGCTAAAGTAGTTGTACGTCTGGGGCACGCCGATGACAACGCCGGTGAGGCGCACGGGATGAATCGTCATGGCCGCAGAGGGGGCGATGATGGAGCGCTGTGCCGCCACCGCCAGCGGCACGCCGATGGAGTGGCCGCCGCCGAGAACGAGGGAGACCGTCGGCTTTTTCATGCTGGCAATCAGCTCCGCGATGGCAAGCCCCGCCTCGATGTCTCCGCCCACGGTGTTGAGCAGGATGAGAAGCCCGTCAATTTCCGGAGACTCCTCGATGGCCGCCAGCTGGGGCATGACGTGTTCGTATTTCGTGCTTTTGACTTCCTGTGGCAGGATTTGATGCCCCTCAATCTGCCCCACAATGGTCAGACAGTGGACGACGCCTTTTGGCGACGACGTGGTGGATGAGGCCGTCTCCTGAATCTGCTTGCGCTGCGCCTCCGTCATGACGATTTCCTCGCCACTCGGCTGCGTATTGCCGTTATTTTGCGCGCCGCCCATCTGCGCGCTGCCGCCCATCTGCGCCTCGTTTTTCTGCAATAAGTCCTTACTGAGGGGCGCGTCGGTGGGTACCTTCCATTTTTCTTCGGACAAAATAATCACCTCCGCTACAGTGTTTGCCGGCGGAGGTGAATCCATGCGCTTTATGTCATTTCAGCGGCACATTTCGATGATGACCCGGGTAAACATCTGGGCGCTGAGGATGAGTTCGTCGATGCCGATAAACTCGTCCGCCCCGTGCAGGCGGTTATCTGTCCCCGGAAAATTGCACCCGAAGGCAACGCCGCCTTCGATACCGTGTACGTACGTCTGCCCGCCAATAGACAGGCATGCGCCGTTCTTGCCTGTGTGCTCCTCGTACACGCGTAGAAGCGTCTGCACAAAGTCAGACTCCTCTGGCGTGTAGTGGACGGGAGACTTATGGGTCCCCGTGACCTCGAACCCGGCGGACCGGAGGGCTGCGAGGAGGACTCTGTCTGTGTTCTCCTCCGTGGACGATATGGGCAGGCGCAGGTCTAAGCTACCCGTCATGCCCGTTTCCGTTGAATGAAGGACGCCGAAGTTTACCGTCAGCGTGCCGGATAATTCGTCTTTCATGGCGATGCCGAGGGCCTTCCCTTCCGTATCCTCAAGGGGAAAGAGCCTGCAAAGGGCACTGACAGTGCGGGTTGCGCCGCAGTCAGGGAGGCTCAGGACATCCAGCAGCGCAAGAAGCGCCGATTGGGCGTTGATGCCGGACTCCGGCTCCGCGGCATGGGCCCCGACGCCGATGGCGCGGATTAAAACGCCGCCGTCAGCCGGCTCAGCAGAGATTTCTGCTCCAGTCCTGTTGGAGTATTCACGGCACAGGGCTTCCAGCTCCTCCGCGCTCAGGCCTAAGATGAGAGCCTGCGCCCGGTCGGGAACGCGGTTTACCGTATCGCCGCCGGTGAAGGATGCTATGCGCGGCATCGTCTCAGATTTCTCCCACTGTGCCGCAAAGGTGAGGGAAAGTCGCCCCTTTTCAATGTTGACGACGGGATAGGCCGCATCGGGCGTGAACACATACGGGGGCATTTTGTGCGCTTTTCGGTAGGCGGTGATGTCCTCGCTCCCCGTCTCCTCCGCGCTGCCGAGGATGAGCCGGCACCCTCGCGTCATCTCCGGGCACAGCTCCTTCGCGGCCCGCAGGGCGTACATGGCCGCCACGGCGGGGCCTTTATTGTCCGCCGCGCCGCGGCCGAATATTTTTCCATCCCGGAGGGAGGCGGCAAAGGGCTCTGAGCTCCACCCGTCCCCTTCCGTCACCACATCCAGGTGGCAGAGAATCCCCAGAACCGGCTCGTGATCACTTAAGTCTGCCGTTATGACGCGGTTTTCAAAGTTCTGGGCCCTAAATCCCAACCGCTCAAGGATAGCCGCCCCTTCGGAAAGCGCCTGTGCCGGCCCTTCCCCGAAGGGCATCCCGGGCTTTTCCTCACTCCGGACACTGCGGATGGCGATAAGGCGGCCAAGATCCCGAAGCAGATTTCCCGTTTCTTTTTCAAACCACTGCTCTATCCCGCGCCGGAGCTGCCTTCTTTTATCCACAGTAGACCGCCTTAATTGCCTTGTACGTCATATAGCAGTCGAGTTTCGACGTTATCTCGTAAGGCGCGTGCATGGAGAGTACGGGCACACCGGCGTCGATGGTAGTGATGCCCCGATTTGCCATGTACTTGGCAACGGTCCCACCGCCGCCCTGATCTACTTTCCCCAGCTCGGCCATCTGCCAGCGCACGCCGTGCTTTTCAAACAGCGCCCGCAGCATGCCCACCGTCTCCGCCGAGGCGTCTGAGGAGCCGGACTTTCCGCGGGAACCGGTGAACTTGAGCACCCCGAGACCATAATTGAGCTTTGCGCTGTTGCTTTTCTCGGAGACTTCGGCGTAATTTGGGTCAAAGGCGTTGCACACATCGGCGGACAGGCAGAAGGACTTCTCAAAGCAGTGATGGAGATGAACGTCCTGCGTGCGGCACAGGTCGGACATAAACGTCTCAAAGGCCGCCGACTGCATCCCTGTGACACCGTCGGAACCGATTTCCTCCTTGTCCGTGAGGATGCAAACGGCTGTTTTCTCCGGCGATTCAAGCTCCAAAATGGCGCGCAGCGCCGCAAAGGCGCAGGAGCGGTCGTCCTGTCCATACGCACCAATCATGGAGCGGTCGAGCCCCACATCCCGGGCCCGCCCGGCCGGAACGGCCTCCAGCTCCGCCGAGAGGAAATCCTCTTCCACGATGCCGTAACGGTCGTAGAGCAGGCGAAGCACCATGTGCTTGATCCGGTCAGAGTCTTTTTCCTCCCCGTAAGGGCGGCTGCCGATGAGGATATTGAGCCCCTCCCCGGTAAAGGCCTCTGACAGCGTCTTTTTCGCCTGGTCCTTGTCGAGATGCGGCAGCAGGTCGGTGATATAAAAGACGGGATCCCCTTCCATATCGCCGATGGACACATCTACAACCGTCCCGTCCCGGCGGACGACGACGCCGTGCAGCGCCAGAGGAATGGTCACCCACTGGTACTTTTTAATCCCGCCATAGTAGTGGGTTTTGAAATAAGCCAGCTCCGTATCCTCAAAGAGGGGAACCTGCTTGAGATCAAGTCGCGGCGCGTCCACGTGAGCGGCGGCGATATTTACGCCCTCGGAAAGCGACTTATTCCCGATGACGGCGAGCATAATCGCCTTGCCCTCCACCGTTTTGTACACCTTCGCACCGGGGGAAAGCGCCATCCCGGCGGTATACGGCACAAAGCCGCGCTCTTCAGCCATCTTCACGGCAAATTTCACCGCTTTGCGCTCCGTTTTCGCCTCGTCGAGGAAGGTCTTGTATTCTGTTGCGTAGTCGTATGCGCTGTTTATTTCATCTTCCGAGAGAACATCGAATGCGTTTTTCTTCTTATAAAACAGGTCGTCTCGCTCTGCCATTTTGGCATTCTCCTTTCCGTAATCGCCCTAACAATCAGGCGTTCGTTTCGCCAGTAAATCGGTGAAAAACACGCGGCAGCGCTCCCTAAACTCGTCTGAGGTGGGCGCGTTGCTCTCAAGAATATAATCGCAGTTTACGACGTAGAAAGATGTCGGTTTTTGGGCATTGATGCGCATGCGGGCGTATTCCTCCGTCACGCCGTCACGCTCCATGATGCGGCGGATCCGCACCTCCTCCGGCGCCGTGACGCCGACGACAACATCGCACCGCCGGCCCAGCCCGCTTTCGATGAGGGCGATGGCATCGATGGCGGCGAGGGCGGTGTTCTCCGCCCGCCACTGACCGAGCAGCCGGTCCACTTCCATCGCAACATAGCGGTGGGTGATGGCGTTTAAGTCCTCCAAAGCCTTGTCGTCAGCAAAGACAATGCGCCCGAGCGCCTTGCGGTCGAGCACATTATTTCGGATAACACCGGGGAAACGGGTGTCAATTTCACCTCGCATCTCCCCACTTGTTTCAAGCAGGTTATGATACAGCGCGTCACAGTCGATGGCGCGGGCGCCGAGGGATTTTAAGACCTGAAGCACCGTCGTCTTGCCGCTGCCGGTGCCACCCGTAATGCCTATTATAAACATACTTCCTCCGTATTATCGAATCGAAATCGCCGCACAGTGAGCTACGTGATTTTCATGCCCAAAGCGCGCTCGATATCCTCCCGCGCAAGCCCCCCCTGCCGTACTATCCTCGGCGGGGTGACGGTGAGGTCCACTACCGTGGATTCAATGCCCAGGGCGCAGACGCCGCCGTCTATAACGGCGTCGATTTTCCCGTCGAAAACATCTAAAACGTCCTGCGCACACTTTGGACTGGGTGCGCCGGAGAGGTTGGCCGACGGGGCCGCAAGGGGGACGCCTGCCGCCCTTATCAGTGCGAGGGTTTTTTCATGGTCCGGGCAGCGGACGCCTACCGTCTCGCCCCCCGCCGTCACGGTATCGGGCACTGCCCCGCCGCGCAGCAGGACCATCGTAAGGGGCCCCGGCCAAAAGAACTCCGCCAGTCTGTAGGCTATGGCGGGAATGTCGCGGCAAAAGCGTTCTGCGTCGCCCATTGAGGAGACGAGAAGGCTGATGGGCTTCGTCTCCGGCCTGTTTTTCACGTCGTATATCTTCTCCACGGCGTGCTCGTCCAGTCCGTTTGCGGCAAGGCCGTAGACCGTCTCCGTGGGAACGGCCACAAGCCCGCCCCTGCGGATGATTTCCGCCGCCGCGGAGATATTATCCGTAAGTCTCTGTGTCATCATGGCTTACTCCCGCCCCTTAAGGCCGCCTTAATCCTCCGAATCCATGGCCGAGAGCTTTTCCGCCTGCTCGGCAACCTGCAGGGCTTCCACCACTTCGTCTAAATCCCCGTTGAGAATCTGCTCGAGGCGGTAGAGGGTGAGGCCAATCCGGTGGTCCGTCATGCGGCCCTGCGGGAAGTTGTAGGTGCGGATGCGCTCGGAGCGGTCCCCCGTTCCCACCTGACTTTTCCGCTCTGCCGCCTGCGCTTCCACTTGGCGCCGCCGCTCCTCTTCGTACAGGCGCGACACGAGGATTTTCATCGCACGCTCACGGTTTTTGTGCTGGCTGCGCTCGTCCTGACACTCCACAACCGTTCCCGTGGGGAGGTGGGTGATGCGAATGGCCGACTCCGTCTTGTTCACGTGCTGACCGCCAGCGCCACTGGCGCGGAATGTGTCAATCTGCAGGTCCGCGGGGTTAATCTCAAAGTCCACCTCTTCCATCTCCGGCAGAACGGCCACGGTGACGGTGCTTGTGTGGATGCGCCCCGAAGACTCCGTGTCCGGCACCCGCTGCACACGGTGGACACCGCTTTCATACTTCAGGCGAGAATAGGCCCCCTCACCAATGATGAGGAAGCTCACCTCGCGGACGCCGCCCAGCTCCGTATCGTTTAAGTACGCCACTTCCGTTTTCCAACGCTTGCTGTCGGCGTACATGCTGTACATGCGGAACAGGTTCGCGGCAAAGAGGGCCGCCTCGTCCCCTCCGGCGCCGCTGCGGATTTCGATGATGACGTTTTTGGAATCGTTCGGGTCCCGCGGCAGGAGCAGAATCCTAATCTCCTGCTCAAGGCGCTCCATCTCGTCCCGCACCGCATGACACTCTTCCTGCGCCATGTCCTTCATCTCCGGGTCGGAGAGAAGCTCCGTAGCTTCCTTTAAGTTCTGCTCGGCGCGCTTATACCGGCGGTATGCCTCCACCACGGGCGTTAAATCTTTCTGCTCCCGAGCGAGCTTTGCGTACTGGGCCGGGTCGGAGTAGACACTCGGGTCCTGCATACGCTTTTCAAGTTCCTGAAATTTTCCTTCAATTTCTCTGAGCTTATCGAACATAAATGACGTCCTTCGCTTCGTATTAAATCCTTGTTTTACCAGCCCAAGCAGGCCGATTTAAAATTTTATCACAGTCGCCCACCCTTGTAAACACCCGCCGCATCGGCGGTGCCGCTCCTCTGTCGCCCTCAACGTCATCGGCGCACCCCCTTGAATGGCGCGGCAAATGATGGTACCATCGTTTCTAACTTCCATTGGAGGAGTTGATACCATTGATTGAACTGAAAAATCTGCACGTGCCCGCCGCGGAGGGGCCGGAGGGCGTCACTGCCGCCGCCGCCTGGGCGCTGGGTATTCCGCGAAACGAAATAAAGTCCCTTGTTATTCTGCGCCGCTCCATAGACGCCCGGCGGAAAAACGCCGTCATATTCGTCTTTTCCGTCGCCGTGGAAATCGATGACGAGGCGAAGTTCCTGAAAAAGAAACGCGGGCGGTTTACCCGCTACACGCCGGTAAAGCCCTACCGCTTCCCCTACTCGTTTTTGTCGCCGGAGACGCGGCCCGTCGTTGTGGGCATGGGGCCGGCGGGGCTGTTTGCGGCCCTCTGCCTTGCGGAGGCGGGCGCTCCGCCCGTCATCATCGAGCGCGGTCAGCCCGTTGAGCAGCGCGTTATGGACGTGGAGCGTTTCTGGGAGACGGGCCGGCTCGATACCGCATCAAATGTACAGTTCGGCGAAGGGGGCGCCGGTACGTTTTCCGATGGAAAGCTCACCTCGGGCATCAGCGATCTGCGCACGACTTACGTTCTTAAGCGTTTTATGGAGTTCGGCGCGCCGGAGAGCATCTCCTATCTGGCAAAGCCCCATATCGGAACGGACAGACTCCGCACAATGCTCATTTCCATGCGCCAGCACCTTACGGACCTCGGCTGCGACATTCGTTTCGGCGCTCGACTTACGGATATTGAAATTGAAAACGGATGCGTGAAAGCCCTCGTTATCGACGGGGAGGACGGCACATACACCTTTCCCGCCGAACACATCGTCTTAGCCCCCGGCAATAGTGCCCGGGATACGTTTGAAATGCTCGAAATACGCGGTGTAAAGCTCTCGCCGAAAAATTTCTCCGTGGGGGTGCGGATTGAACACCTGCAAAGCGCCATTGACGGGGCCAATTACGGCGAGGCGGCCACCCTCGGCACGCTGCCGGCGTCTGACTACAAGCTGGCCGTGCACCCCGAGGACGGGCACAGCGTCTACACCTTCTGCGTCTGCCCGGGTGGACAGGTCGTGGCCGCGGCCAGCGAAGAGGGACACCTCGTGACAAACGGCATGAGTTATTATGCCCGGGACGGGGAAAACTGCAACGGTGGCCTGCTCGTCTCTGTCTCCCCGGAGGATTTCGGGCATGGCGCTCTGGACGGCATCGCCTTCCAGCGCCGACTGGAGGAGGCGGCCTTTAAGCACGGCGGCGGAGATTTTCGGGCACCGGCGCAGCTTGTTGGGGATTTCCTCGCGAAAACGCCCTCTACCGGCCCGGGCTCTGTTCTGCCCACGTATAAACCGGGCGTGACGTTTTGCAACCTGTGGGATGTACTCCCCGACTTTGTCTGCCGCGCCCTTGCCGAAGCGATTCCGGAGATGGACAGGAAAATCCGGGGTTTTGCCCATCCCGATGCTGTGCTCACCGCCGTTGAAACGCGCTCCTCCTGCCCTGTCCGCATAGAGCGCACTGAGGGGCAAAGCGTAAGCGTCAAGGGCCTCTACCCCGCCGGCGAGGGGGCTGGATACGCTGGGGGCATCATGTCCGCCGCGGTGGACGGCATCCGGGCTGCGGAGGCCCTCTGCGCGCACCTCTGACTTCTGCATAAAGCACAAACCGCCTGCTCAGCGAGCAGGCGGTTTTGTTATCAGTACTGCATGATGTCTACGGTGACGCAGATTTTTTCGTCAATTTCCGTCGTTCCGATGGCAACGATGATGCCGTACGTTTGGTTTATGTAATAGCTGACGATGTTGCCCAACATCAGGTTAAATCCGCCGTAGGCGAAACCGTTATCCTCCAAGAGGCCCACATACTCCGTGAGCTTTGCTGACAGTTGGGAATACTCCATTCCGTCCACCACGTAGTTAAAGACGCTGCCGCCGTTGTAGTCGAAGGGAGTCAGCTTCGCAATGGCGCCGAAATCAGGGACGGGATAATACTCAGCGTAGTAGACGGTGTCCGGCAGGATGTCCTTTAAGTCTTTCAGCGCCCCCATTTCAAGGCGATTTAAGTGGTTAATGGGGACGATAAGGTTGATGTTCTGCCCCGACGCGGCATAGGCCGTCGTCACGCCCACGACTTTGCCCGCGCAGTTGAGTAGGACGCCGCCGCTGCTGCCGGGGGAAATGGGCGCCGTCGTCTGGATGAAGTCCATGCCGTTGACGCGGCGGTCAAGGCCTGAAATGATGCCCGTTGAGAAGGTGTTTTTCAATCCGAGGGGGCTTCCGAGGGCGTACACCGTCTCCCCGATGCGCACCTCGTCGGAATCGGCCAGTTTCAGGTAGTTAAACCCCTCTCCCTCCACCTGAATGATGGCAAGGTCGATATTATCTTCATTGCCGGTGGCGTAAACGCCCAGCACCCTGTGACGCTGCCCGTCCGCCGTGATGGCTACAGCAGAGGTGGCCCCCTTAATCACGTGGTAGTTCGTCACCGCAAGGCCGTCTTCATTGATGAAAAAGCCGCTCCCCGTTTTGATTTTCGTGCCCTTCATGTCGGTAATCTCAAGGAAGAACACGGCGGGCGATGCCATTTCATACAGCCTGTTCGGCTCAAGCTCAAGGCGCAGGTCAAACCGCTGACGTAAAGCCGGAATCACCATCCGCACCACGATGGCCGCAATTTCCGCACGGGTGACGAGGGAATCGGGGTAAAAGGCGCGCGCGGCGTCGCCCCCCGTTAAAACGCCGGCGGCGTAGAGGGTGTAGACGGCGTCGGCGTAAGACTTGTCCTCCGCCACGTCCGTAATGGCGCCGTCGTCAACGCGGTTTATGGGTGCGAGGGCCTCCTTTGGAAGAGCCTTTGCGAAAATCACGGCAATCTGCGCCCGGGTGGCCGGTTCGTCATAAGAGGAAAACTCGCCGCCGAGCAGGCCGTAATTAAGTGCATAGTCTAAGTAGCCGCGGTACCAGACGTCCGTCTCGTAGCCCGCTTCGGAAATGACATTTCCGAAGTATGTGGCATGAATGACGGCCGCAAGCTTCACGGCTTCCGCGAGTGTCACGTTCGACTCCGGCTCGTAGGAAGTATCCGACCGACCGGCAATCAAACCGAGTTCGTAAGCCGCCTGCACGTACTGCGCATACCATTTGACGGTCTGGATGTCCTGAAAGCGTCCGGTTGTGTATGTATAAATCGGCTTGAAACGATCCAGCCCCTCCGTTTGCGCCGAGGCAAGGGGCGCGATGGAAACAAGCAAAACAAGCACAATGAGCCAAGCGGTCAGTCTCTTTTTCATGGTACCCTCCTGTTGCCGCTCTGACGCGGCATGCGTTGCGCACGGAAAGCGCGTGTCTTCCTTTTCAGTTCTTACCAGTATTCTACATTCTACATGGACGTGTTGAGAGTTTCAACCGTTTTTGTTCCAAACGCTTTTTTCGTTGGATGAAACAAGAAAGCGGCCGGCACACAGCGGTACCGGCCGCTTTTACATCAAAATCTAAACTACGACTGCGTCGTGTGTTCCGGCGGGGAGGGCTGATTGCGGGAGAGGTGATAGAGCGTGTCGTCGATGGCGTATTTGAAGTTGCGGCTGACTAAAATGTACGCGCCGGACAGCAGGAAAAGCAGGATACCCGTCTGTACGATAAGGCCGCCGCCTTTCTCGTGCGCCATATCGGAAAAGAGCGCATTAGCTACAACGGAAAAGCTGTTGACAGCAATGTGCACTACAATGGGCGCCACCAGCGAGCCGCTTCTGTAATAGATAAAGCCGATGAGCAGCCCGATGACGATGGCGTACGCCCCCTGCACGGGCTGAAGGTGATATACACCAAACAGCACCGCCTGAACCACGAGGGCGATTTTAATGGGCATAATTTTCCGCAGCTCACCGAAAACAAGCCCGCGGAACATAATCTCCTCCACTATCGGGCCGATAATCCCGACGGACAGGAGTGTGACGACGAAATTATCTCCGAAAACGGCATCGGCGAGCGCGTCGTAGCTTTCAAATAAGGAGTCGAAAACCGAAATCTCCTTTAACAGGGCGAGAAACAGCCCAATCATGAAATTGATTCCGATGCCGAAAACCACGAGCATAATAATAGCACCGACGTCCAGCGGCCGGAAGCGCAGAAACGCGCGGACGTCCTGCGTACGGTCGCGGTAGATGATAAAATACGAAGCCAGCGCAACGATGGCGGACACGAGAATGATTAAGGGCGTTTTGTCGGCCAGGTAACCGAATAACTCCTGCATGACCCTATTCATATCGGCTCCGCGCATTCCGCTTAAAAAGACGTGTGCAAAGCCGGCTGCAAAGCCCACCACAAGCTGTGCCGCATAATAAATCGCCATAACGGCGAGAATCCGCCCCACAGGCGCCAGAATTCTCTTCATAAGTCGACTCCCAATCACCTTATTCCTGCCGGCGAAAAGATAAAAGCAATCGCCAGGATTTTATTATAGACGCTTTTGGGCGCGAAGTCGAGCAAATCTTTGCTAAAGAATTACAGCATCGTCAGCCACTCCAATATCAGCAAAAGGGCAATCCCCGGCAGCCCCAATATCCCGACGATGGCGCCGTTAATCCAGTTCACGGCGATGGAGATGCCGATGAGGCCGCCGAGGAAATTGATGACGAAGAGGGCGATGAAGCCTAAAACCGTACTGAGCAGAAGCCGCAGGATAAATTTCGTCGGTTTGCGAAACACAATCAGCGCCAAAAGAGCGAGCAGCGCAACGAGAATGATGACGGCCGTCGTTTGTAATCCACCCATGGCTCAATCCTCCGTATCTTTAGAACTTGTCTCTCTATGTATCTCTATGTATATGAGATAGGGTCGGACAAATATTTGTGTTTACAAAATTTGCTTGAGTATTTCTTTTCGGGCTTCACATAATAAGCTCGGACAGATTTCTTGGCCGTGAATCAGGCCGGTGCCATGAAACTTATATAAGTTTGAGATGGTGAAAGGTCAACGGTCAAGACCTTAAGCGAAACGTTTAAGTGAGTGACGTATACCTGTCTGTCCAACGGACGGCGACTGCTTTAAATAGCAGTCGCCGTTTCGTTTGCAAAAGAGCCCCTTGGGAAAATCCCCTTGATTTCCAAATCTTTTTACTCTATACTAAATATATAATTACCGGGCACTTTTATGCCCACATATAGGGGATAACGCATGAAAAAGTCACGCAAAACAACTTTATACGGCAACGAAAGCATCTCAAGTCTGAAAGGTGCCGATCGTGTCCGAAAGAGGCCCGGCGTTATCTTCGGATCAGACGGTCTTGAAGGCTGTCAGCACGCGGTTTTTGAAATCCTCTCCAACGCCATCGACGAAGCCCGGGAGGGGCACGGCAAGCTCATCACCGTCACACGCTTTGAGGACGGCTCCATTGAAGTGGAGGACTTCGGCCGCGGCTGTCCCGTTGACTTCAACCCCGTTGAAAACCGATACAACTGGGAGCTTGTCTTCTGCGAGTTATACGCCGGCGGTAAGTACGCCAACGACGAGGGCGAAATATACGAGTATTCCCTCGGGCTCAACGGCCTCGGCTCCTGCGCCACCCAGTACGCTTCGGAGTATATGGACGTCACCGTCTGGCGGGACGGTTTTGAATACAAGCTACACTTTGAAAAGGGCGAGAACATCGGCGGGCTTTCCAAAAACCCCTACTCCGGCAAACGCACCGGCACGGTCATCCGCTGGAAACCGGATATTGAGGTGTTTACGGACATAAACATCCCCGCCGAGTACTTTCTCGATACGCTCAAGCGTCAGGCCGTCGTCAACGCCGGCGTCACCTTCCGCTTCCGCGACCAAGTGAACGGCAAGTTTGAGACGACGGACTTTTTATATGAAAACGGCATCATCGACTACGTCCGCGAAATCGCCGGGGACGATTCTCTCACTGAGCCCTTTTTCATCGAGACGGAGCGCCGCGGGCGCGACAGAAAGGACAAGCCCGAATACAAAGTCCTTCTGACGGCGGCACTGTGTTTTTCAAACCGCGTCAACCGCATCGAGTATTACCACAACTCCTCCTGGCTGGAGTACGGCGGCGCACCGGAAAAGGCCGCTCGCAGCGCCTTTGTGGCGGAGATAGACGCGTACCTGAAGAAAACGGGCAAATACACGAAAAATGAGAGCAAAGTGACTTGGGCGGACGTGCAAGACTGCCTCGTCCTCGTCACAAACTGCTTCTCCACCCAGACCTCCTACGAAAACCAGACGAAAAAGGCCATCACGAACAAGTTTATTCAGGAGGCTATGACGGAGTTCTTCCGCAGCCGGCTGGAAGTCTACTTCATCGAAAACAAGGCGGAAGCGGATAAGATTGCCGAGCAGGTGCTCATCAACAAGCGCAGCCGGGAAACAGCGGAAAAGGCGCGCCTGAACATCAGAAAGAAGCTCTCCGGCACCATTGACCTGTCCAACCGCATCCAGAAATTCGTGGACTGCCGCTCAAAGGACGTGGAAAAGCGGGAGCTTTACATCGTGGAGGGAGACAGTGCCTTGGGCGCCTGTAAACTCAGCCGGGATGCGGAGTTTCAGGGGATTATGCCCGTGCGGGGCAAAATCCTCAACTGTCTCAAGGCCGACTACGACAAGATTTTCAAAAACGATATCATTACAGACCTGATTAAAGTCCTCGGTTGCGGCGTGGAAGTGAACAGCCGCCACTCGAAGGATTTGAGCACCTTTGACTTAAACAACCTCCGCTGGAAACGGGTCATTATCTGTACCGACGCCGACGTGGACGGGTTCCAGATCCGCACCCTCATCCTCTCCATGCTCTACCGCCTGGTGCCGACGCTGATTCGCGAGGGGTATGTCTACATCGCCGAATCGCCACTGTATGAAATCGAGTGCAAGGGTAAGACGTACTTTGCCTACAGCGACAAGGAAAAGGCAGAAATCGTGGCCGGATTTGAGGGCGCCAAACACACCATCAACCGCTCGAAAGGTCTCGGCGAAAACGACCCGGACATGATGTGGCTTACCACCATGAATCCCGAGACACGCCGGCTTATTAAAGTCCTGCCGGTGGACGCTGAGCGGACGGCGGCGGTGTTCGACCTGCTCTTGGGCGATAATCTAAACGGCCGAAAAGACTTTATCGCCGAAAACGGACACAGATACTTAGACGTCGCCGATCTTTCATAATGGAGCTTATAACATGGCAAAAAAAGACGTGCCTTCGGGCAAAAAAGTGAACAATCCGAACGTGGTTGGGCTGCGGGCGGAAGTGCTGGAGCAGCCAATTACCGAGACGCTGGAGACAAACTACATGCCCTACGCCATGAGCGTCATCGTCTCCCGCGCCATTCCCGAAATTGACGGGTTCAAGCCCTCCCACCGCAAGCTCCTCTACACCATGTACAAAATGGGGCTTCTCACCGGCTCCCGCACAAAGTCGGCCAATATCGTCGGGCAGACGATGCGCCTTAATCCCCACGGCGACAGCGCCATCTATGAGACGATGGTGCGCCTGTCAAAGGGATATGAAGCGCTTCTGACGCCCTTTGTGGAATCAAAGGGCAACTTCGGTAAAGTCTACTCCCGGGATATGGCCTACGCCGCCTCCCGGTACACTGAGGCTAAGCTCTCCCCTATCTGCGCGGAGCTGTTTCGTGATATTGAACAGGACACCGTGGATTTCATGGACAACTACGACGGCACCATGAAGGAGCCCACCCTCCTGCCCACAACGTATCCCAATATCCTTGTAAGCGCCAACACAGGCATCGCCGTGGGCATGGCCAGCAATATCTGCGGCTTTAACCTCGTGGAGGTCTGCCAGACGGCGATTGACTTCATCGCCGACCCAAACCACAACCTGCTCTCAACCCTCAAAGCCCCCGATTTTCCCACGGGGGGCGAGCTTCTCTACAATGCTGAGGATCTTCAGACCATCTACGAGACGGGGCGCGGCAGCGTCAAGGTGCGGGCCCGCTGGCGGTATCTCCGTAAGGAAAACCTCATCGAAATCTACGAAATCCCCTACACCACCACCGTGGAGGCGATTATCGATAAAGTCTCCGAGCATGTGAAAAGCGGTAAAATCCGCGAAATCAACGATATGCGGGACGAGACGGACCTGAGCGGCCTGAAACTGGCCATTGACCTCAAACGCGGCGCCGACCCGGAAAAGCTCATGGCAAAGCTCTTCCGCATGACGCCCCTGATGGATACCTTCTCCTGCAACTTCAACATCCTCATCGGCGGCATGCCGCGAGTGATGGGCGTGCGGGAAGTTCTCGACGAATGGGTCGCATGGCGCACGGAATGCGTCCGCCGCCGCGTATATAATCAGCTGCAGAAGAAGAAGGAAAAGCTGCACCTCCTCTACGGTCTTCGGAAAATCCTGCTGGATATCGACCGGGCCATCGCCATCATCCGGGAAACGGAAGAGGAAGCGGAAGTGGTGCCGAACCTCATGATTGGCTTCGGCATCGACGAGGTGCAGGCGGAATTCGTGGCGGAGATTAAGCTCCGCAACATCAACCGCGAGTACATCCTGCGCCGGACGGAGGAAGTGACCTCTCTCGAAGAAGAAATCCGCGATTTGGAGGAGACCCTCGGTAGCATTAAAAAAATCCGCGGCATCATCGTGGACGAACTGAAAAACGTCATAAAGAAATTCGGTACGCCTCGCCGCACCCAAATTATCTACGATGCGGTGGAAGATGATATAGAGCCTGAGGACGACATCGAAGACTACCCCGTGCACATCTTCCTCTCGCGGGAAGGGTATTTTAAAAAGATTACACCCCTCTCCCTGCGCATGGGCGGAGAGCAGAAATACAAGGAGTCGGACGGACCATTCCTCACCTTTGAAAGCCGCAACCGGAACGAACTGCTTGTCTTTACCGACCGCCAGCAGGTCTATAAGGCCCGGGTGCGGGACTTTGAAGACATGAAAGCCTCCCTTCTGGGGGCCTATCTGCCGACGGTTCTCGACATGGACGAAGGGGAAAACGTGGTCTACATCTTAGACGCCGGCGACTATTCCGGCCATGTCCTCTTCTTCTTTGAAAACGGCAAAGTCGCCCGGGTGGAGCTATCCTCATACGTTACAAAAACGAACCGGAAAAAGCTCACGGGCGCCTATTCCGGCTCCAGTCCCCTTGTGGCGGCACTGCACCTCGTTGAGGATATGGAAGCGGCTGTCTTCTCCAGCGACAACCGCGCCGTCGTGTTCTCCACGGCGCTGCTGTCTCCGAAGACCACACGCACAACCGTGGGTGTTTCGGTCATGACCCTGAAAAAGAAGGCCCGCGTTGTGGGAGCCGCCCCCGTGGGCAAGACGTCGATTCAAAATGTCAGCCGATACCGTGTCCGTTCGCTTCCCGCGGCGGGCAGTCTCCTTCGCGAGGAGGACAGCGAGGAAAAACAGCTCTCCCTCCTCGACCCGTAACGCCCCATCTCCGCTTATGCACTCCAATGGAAAGGAGGCGCACCATGAAGAGAAGGCTTCGGGCTTTATGCGCCGCTCTTGCCGCATCTCTGCTTCTGACCGGCTGCAGCTCGGTTTTAAGCGGCGAAATCCGCATCGTCACCCCCTACGTTACCCCCACGTCCCAGGGCCCCGGCCGTATTAAGGAAGTGGAGACGTACGAGGAGCTGAAGAGTGCGGCCGTTGACTTTATTCTCAACATGGAAGAAAAGGGCATGGTCCGCGTCTTCAGTTACGACGGGGATATTGAAAACGACGTCATCTCCGTCTGCAACGATATTCCGGAAAACCACCCCATCGGCGCCTTTGCCCTCTCTGGCATGGAGGGTGCCGCTACGAAAATTGTCTCTTATTACGAGGTGGAGTTTTCCTTTATCTACAACACGCGTATTACGCCCGAGTATCTTAACGGCATAGTCACCGTCTCCACCCTGCGCTACTTCAAGGCAGGCCTATTAACCAAGCTCACCTCCTACTCCGGCTTTTCGGCCATGCTGACGAATAACCTCACCCTATCTGCGGAGGATGCGCTCAAATACGTCGAGGAAACGTATTACGAACACCCCCTTGATATTGTGATGGCGCCCGTGGCTGCGGTGGAGATATTCCCCGACCACGGCACAAGCCGTCTGTTCTTCTTTACATTCGGTTACCGCTACGAACCGAGTACCCTTAAGGTGATGGACGACTCTCTCAAGAGCGCCGTTTCGTCTATGGTGGAGTCCGTGAGCGCCACAAACCGCGCCGCGGCACTGCTGACGCTCTGCCGCCGCCTTGTGGAATTCGTGAAATACGATAGTGACACCGCCGCCGGCGAGTACAACAACCAGCATATATCCGCCACGGCCTACGGCGCTCTGGTGACGGGGACGGCCGTGGGCGAAGGGTATGCCATGGCGTACAAGGCGCTGTGCGATAGGCTGGGCATCACCTGCTTTGTTGTTCTCGGCAATCTCGGCGATATGGAGCATGCGTGGAACATCGTTGAAATCGGCGGAGACTACTATCATATCGACCCGGCGATGTGCGCCGTGCACGGCATTCCCGGGGGATTTCTCAAGAACGATGCCGATATGATGGACGCCGGTTATACGTGGGATACAGGCCGCTATATGACCTGTGACGGAACGCTCACCTATGAGGACGTTTTGCGCGGCTGATTTCGCTCCCCTTTTGCAAAATCCTTGCTTTTGCGCCTTCCATCCTCTAAAATATTCTATATAGGCAAATTCCCGCGCGGCACAATACCCGCGCGACGTGAAAGGGCGGCTCAACTATGGGCGGAGAAGTTCGCTGCTTCAGGCGGCGCCTGTTTGGTTTCGATGCTAACGACGTGATGCAGTACATTACGGAACTGGCATCTCAGCGCAACCACTATAAACGGGCGGGTGATCAGCTCGAAGCGGAAATGATCCAATTTAAAAACGAAATCGCCGCTCTGCGGGAGCGGCTTTCAGAGGCGGACCGTCGTGTTGCCGAAATCGGCACGCGCTCCTTCGACAACGCCGCGCAGGACCTCACTTCCCTGCAAGCGACGTATGAGAGCCTGCGGGGCGAGATGGAAGCCATCGCGGAAATCCTCGCCTCGGAGCTGGCGCGGCTGAGCGGCACCCTCACGAGCCTGTCCGCCGCCTTTGACGAAACAGACGTGCGCCTGCGTGACATCACCACCGTCATTGAAAACGAAAGGCAGGCCTTTGCCCTAAGTAAGACGGAGGACGACATCGTTTGAAAACATTTCGTTTAAACTCTGGCGACATTCGCCGATACGCCAAGGAAATGCGGGCGGGAGACCGCGTGTATCTTTCCGACACGATTTACACAGCGCGGGACGCCGCCCATAAAAAGCTCTTTGAGTTGCTGGACAGAAATGAACCCCTCCCCTTCCCTCTGAAGGACGCTGTCATCTACTACGCCGGCCCCACGCCGGCGCGGGAAGGCGAGCCCATCGGCTCCTGCGGGCCTACCACCTCAGGACGAATGGATAAGTTTGCCCCGCGGCTTTACGCCTTAGGGCTTGCCGCCACCATTGGGAAGGGTGAGCGGAGTGAAGACGTTGCCCGGGCCATCGCTCAAAACGAGGCCGTTTATCTCTGCGCCGTTGGCGGCGCGGGCGCCCTCATCTCGCGGCATATTAAAGCCGCCGAGGACATCGCTTTTCCGGAGCTTGGCTGCGAAGCAATCCGGCGGATGACGGTTGAGGATTTGCCCCTCATCGTGGCCCTCGACTGCGCCGGCGGCGACATCTTCCGGCAAGGCCGGACGCAGTATGCAGAAAGATAAGGCGCAGTATTCCTAAAGATAAAAAGACCCGGCGGATAAAAATCCGTCGGGTCTTTTGCTCAATATTCCAAATAGCCTACACACGGCCATTTCCCGTAAGGTTTCGCTTCCTCACGGCTTATTTGCGTACGATGACAACCTGCGTACACCTGGTGTAGGCATTTGTGTACTGCACGATGCTCTCCTCCTCGCCCTCCGGCGGCGTAAGGCCTCCCATGGCCAAATCCACCTTGCCGTACTGCACGTTTGTGAGAATTTCGTTGGGTCGAATGACCTTAATCTCAAGGTCCGCCCCCAGTAGGGCGCATACCGCCCGCGCCACGTCGATATCCAGCCCCGCCACGTCGCCGGCTTCGTCGAAGTACGAATAGGGCGGAAACTCCGCGGTGACGGCGAGGGTCAGCGTTCCGGAGACGTTTTCCGCCGTCGGCATCGGTGGCATCGCCTCACCGAGGAGATAGGCGTGTTTAATCGCCTCCAGATCCCCCTCCTCTGAGAGCTTCGAGAGGGCCTCGTTTACGGCTTTGACGAGGTCGGGGTTTTCCCGCGCAATGGCGATGTGATAGGTCGTATCCACAAGGGGCTCTTTTAAGACACGAAGGCCCCGTGTTTTCACCTTGTCGGTGACGGTTTTGTCTAAAACGGCGCAGTCGAGGGCCGCATTTTTCACGTCCCCCAGCAGCGTTTCAGGCGATGTATAAGAGCTTATCCGTCCGGCTGTGTCAAGATAGACGGGGCTTGCCGACCCTTCAATGACGCCGACGGTTTTGCCCGCCATGTCTCCAATGGAGCTAACGGGGTTTTTCGGCACTTTGCTGCCGCAGCCAGAAAGCAATAAGAAGGCAAAAAGACATAAAATCAGCGCCGTCTTTTTCATCTTATCACCCTCCTTGCCTTAAAGTGAACTGCCCGCATCGCTTTGGGCACCAGAATATTATAGCGCAAATAAAAGAACGCCGCAACCGAATCGGTGAGGCGTTCTTTGAATGATAGCGGCGATTGTTCCCGCCTTTATGACGCGCCCTGTCGCGGCCGGTCGCTCTGGCGGACACGCTCTTCAAATTCCGCGCACAGCTCCGCGGCAATCTCCTCGCAGAAGCTCTCGGAACGAATCCTAAGCGCCCTTCGTGCCCGAACGGGCGCAATGAGGACGGTGCCGCGCCCCGTGTCGATACGCAGGCCGGAGGACATATCCGCCGTCATGGCGGCGCACAGGTTCGTCAGTTGTTTCATTACGGCGCCGCGCTCGCTCTCTAATGGCAGTTCCCGGGTCACCGTCGCCACGCTCGGAACGGCGCGGCGCAGGGCTGATAGCGTCTGCCCCTCACGCAGCTTTCCGCACAGCAGGACGGCAGCGAATATCCCGTCATTTAAGAACTTCTGTGAAATTAACCCGCGCTCGGCGTCGATGCCGTCCCGTCCGTGTCGATAGACCACCGCGCCGTATTGTTCGGCCATCTCCTCAATGACAGCCGGCGCCTCATAAGGCACATAGAGCTCCTTCTCGCCCCTCTCCAGCGCTGTATGGGCCAGAATGACCGCAAGGCGCTCGCCTGAGAGGCGGTAACCCTCTTCGTCCTCCGCGGTAAGCCACAGGCCCCCCTCCGTTGCCTCAAGGGTGACGATACCGGGCGCCTTCCGGCCGATTTCAAAGCCGGATAGCGAAAGCGCCCTCTTAAGCGCCCTGTTTTCCGCACCGCCTCCTGTGACGGCGACGGGAAGGCGCTCCCCGCACACCCAAGGCGATGCAAGTTTTGACGCTGCGGCGATATACGTCTCTACGCTGCCCGTGACGGTTGTCGCCGTCCCGTAGGGGCCGGTTGCGCGGCATTGCGTCCCACGGGCCGCCGCCTCGTAACGGCGCTCCTCCTCACGGGTGAGAACCGTTCCGCCCGGACCAAACATATTCAGCGTCACCACGCCGCCCTTTTCTTCGATGTAGACGGTGGCGTCAAAGCGGTACGCCTCCGCCGTGTATGCCGCGCAGGCGAGGAAGCTGCCGTCATAGCGCACAAGCTCACCCCCCGCGGCGCACACGCCGCAGCCAAAGGCCTCCGCAAATACACGGGCTCTGTCGCCTCCGCTCCACCCTACCCCCACGCGCCCCCGCTTTGCCGCCGCCTCTCCGAGGGTCAGGCAGATATGGGGCGTTAAAACGGAGCCGTTTTCGTCCGTAACGGCGCCGGGTTTGTCGAACGTAAGGGGGCGCAGGTTTTCGGTGCGGCAGAGTTCCCCTTCCGCCGTTGTATCGGGCGGGATGTCGCACCCCGTCCAGACCTTTGTCTTTGCCGCAACACGGGTCCGGTCGCCGATGGCGGCCCCGTCTCCCACCACGGACTCATCTTCCAATACAGCGTCACGCCCGATGACGGCGCCGTCAAGAACTACGGCACCCTCAAGGCGGCTTCCCTCCCCAATGACGGCGTGTCCCACCACGCTGTGGCGCACCACGGCGCCCCTACGAATCGACGCACCGGAGCCGATAACGGCACAAGGCCCGATTTCAGCATTTTCCTCAATGGTAACGTCCCGCCCGATGTAGACGGGGGGCGTTACCGTGACGTTTTCCGGTATATCTGTTAAGCTCCAGAGGCCGCCGGAGCCCGTTGGAACAAGCCGTCGAAGGAATACTTCATTATCCAGCAGGTCAATGCAGCAGGTGCGATAGGCCGTTGTTGAGCCGATATCGCACCAGTACCCCTCCATTTTCACGCCGTAGAGGGCGGCGTTTTCTTTAAGCAGGCGCGGAAAGAGGTCTTTGCCAAAATCATACGGTTCTCCCTGAGGGATTTTATCGAGAGTTTTCGGAGACAGAATGTATATACCGGTGTTAATCTGGTCGGTGAGGACCCGGTCCCACGCCGGTTTTTCGAGAAAGTGGCGCACGCGGCCGTTTTCGTCCGTCACCACCAGTCCATATTCAAGGGGGTTGGGGTGGCTGTAGAGGGCGAGGGTCGCCTCGGCGTTTCTTTCCCTGTGGAAGGCAATCAGTTTCCGTAAATCAAAGTCGCAGACGCAGTCGCCTGATATGACGAGGGTGTCGTCGTCTCCGATAAAGCTCTTGCAGTTGAGAACGCCGCCCGCCGTTCCCAGAGGCTGCTCCTCGATTTTGTAGTGCAGTTTCATCCCAAACTGGCTGCCGTCTCCGAAGTAGTCGGTAATCATTTGCGGCAGATAGCGAAGCGTCAGGCAGGCCTCGTCAAATCCGATTTGCTTCAGCAGCGCCAGTGTGTGCTCCAAAACAGGGCGATCATAAAGCCGCACCATCGGTTTCGGCCGGTTGGCGCTGATGGGGCGAAGGCGCATCCCCTCGCCGCCCGCCATGATGACGACCTTCATAAGTGTCTGTACCTCCGTGTCTTAAAGCGGCAAAAAGCCGCGCATAAGTCCACCGGGTGCTCCGTAAAGGGCAGTCACCCGGCTGACTATCAGTATTTCCCGACACGGTGCAGGTTATCCCTTTTTCGCCATAGAGGGGGTTAGGCGCCGGCACCCTGCTATTGTATTACCATTTTTTATTTGATATAATTAACCATCAGTCTTCCGGCAGTAACCCATTTAAGTTCTGCCTTGGTAAGGAGGTGCCCGCGATTTTTTATCATCTCGTGGAGAAGTATCAGGTGAAGACCCGCCTTTATCTCACCCTTCTCCTTATTTTTGCCGTTGCGACGTATTTCCTTGGCGGATATGCCCGCTATCTTGCGGTGGCCGAAGCCGTTGTGGCCATCGCCGTGGCCGTTTTTCTCCAGATTACATCGCGAAAACGCTCGAAAGAGCTTGAAGAATACATCGAGTCTATGACGAGCAGCCTGCAAACGGCATCCACGGGGACTCTTACGAACTTCCCCATCCCGGCGATGATTTTCCGTCCCGATACGACGGAAATCCTCTGGGCGAACAGCCATTTCATCGCCGCCAGCGGCAGCAAACGCCGCTTGAAGGACGACCGCATCAGCGCCCTCTCCCCCGATTTTTCATCGGCGTGGCTCTTGGAGGGCAAAACGGAATCTCCCGCCCCTGTGGAGATGAACGGACGGCGCTATCGCGTCTTCGGCACCATCTTCCGCCCTGAGCGGCAGCCGGGGCGCATTATGGCCACCACGTACTGGGTGGACATCACCGACCTTGCCGAGCGGTACGACGAATTCCTCGGCTCCCGCGCCGTCTGCGCCATCATCCTTCTGGACAACTATGACGAATTCTTCAAAAACACGGACGAGAAAGAGAAGACAGCGCTTCTCTCCGCCATCTACGATAAGATTGATAAATGGGCGAAGGAAGGCTCCGGCATCCTCTGTAAACTGGATCGCGACAGATACCTTTACATCTTTGAGGACCGGTACATCGCCAAATTCGCCGCCGACAAGTTCTCCCTGCTGGAAAGCGTTCGGGAATCCACCACCTTCGGCGGCCTGCACGCCACCCTCAGCATCGGCATTGGTAGAGATGGCGAGAGCTTTGAAGAAAATTACCGCTTCGCCTCCATGGCCATCGAAATGGCTCTCTCCCGGGGCGGCGACCAGGCCGTCATCAAAAGTAAGGCGAACTACGAGTTTTACGGCGGCCACTCCACCGAAATGGAAAAACGCACGAAGGTCAAATCCCGCGTCATGGCCAACGCCTTCGGGGAGCTCATCAGCGACGCCACGGCGGTCTTCGTCATGGGGCACCGCATCGCCGACCTCGATACCGTGGGCGCTGCGGCAGGCGTGTTCTGCATCGCCCGCAAACGGGGCAAGCGGGCGTACATCGTGCTGGATACGGAAAAGACCGTGGCGGGGAATCTCATTGCCCGCCTAAGGGAGCTGCCGGATTACGAAGACGCCTTCATCTCCGCGCAGGACGCCCTGCTCATGGCTGACAGTAAAAGCCTTCTCGTTGTTGTGGACACGAGCCGGCCGGAGCAGGTGGAGTCGGAGTCACTGCTGCTCTCCCTCAACCAACTGGCCGTTATCGACCATCACCGCCGGGCGGCCACCTTCATCGATAACGCTACCCTCAACTTCCATGAGCCCTACGCTTCATCGGCTTCGGAGCTTGTGGTTGAGATGATGCAGTACCTAGTGGACCAGTCGGATATTCTCCGGGTGGAGGCCGAGGCGCTCCTCGCCGGAATTGTACTTGACACAAAGAGCTTTGCTATCCGCACCGGCTCCCGCACCTTCGACGCAGCCGCTTATCTGCGCCGCGCCGGGGCGGACACCATTGAGGTCAAGCGCCTGTTCCAGCAGGATTTTGACACGACCCTCGAGCGCTTTGCGCTGATTCAAAACGCTCGCATTTATCGAAACGACATCGCCATCGCCAGCTCATTAAAGCCGGAAAAGCGGATTATCATCGCCCAGACGGCGGACGAGCTGCTCAATATCGAAGGAATCGAGGCCTCCTTCGTCGTCTCGCCGGACGGCGAGAACGTAAACGTCTCCGCCCGCAGCATCGGCACGGTGAACGTACAGCTGATTCTCGAAAAGCTGGGGGGCGGCGGCAACCAGTCCACCGCCGGCGGACAGGTCATGAAGAGTACTGTTCCCGAAGTGCTCACGCGCCTGAAAACAGCCATCGACGATTACCTCGCCTCAAGCGGGCAGGCCACATAAACCCAAACACGATTTAAACTTTGGAGGAAGACCGATGAAATTGATTCTTGAACAGGACGTTAAATCCCTCGGTAAGAAGGGACAGATTGTTGAAGTGTCTGACGGATACGCGCGCAATTATCTCATCCCGCGCAAGCTCGCCAAGGAGGCCACAGCGGACAATATCAATGCCGCCAAGCTGAAGGAAAAGGCGCGCCTTAAGAAGCTGGAGGAAGATAAGGCGGAGGCCATGGCTGTTGCTGAAAAGCTCAAAGCCTGTCAGGTGCGTATTCAGGCGAAGGCCGGCGGCGCGGGCAAGCTCTTTGGCTCTGTCACGTCGAAGGAGATTGCCGACGCACTCCAGGAGCAGTGCGGAATCGCAATTGAAAAGAATAAAATCGTGCAGGATGAGCCGATAAAGACCTTCGGCGCCTTTGAAATCAAGTGTAAACTCGGATTTGAAATAACCGGCACGATTAACGTTCTCGTAACGGAAGGATAAAGAAATCATACACGCTTTGACCGGAGGGATTTAACTTGGATGAGCTTCTTGCGCGCTCCATGCCGCACAGCGCCGAAGCCGAGCAGGCTGTGCTCGGCTCCATGATCATCGATGCTCGCTGCATTGGTGACG
This sequence comes from Papillibacter sp., assembly GCA_012838125.1. GTDB lineage: Bacteria > Bacillota > Clostridia > Oscillospirales > Oscillospiraceae > Sporobacter. The sequence continues at coordinate 30,332 of DUPW01000002.1, read as the reverse complement.
TCGTCGGCTTGCTGAAGGCGTCCGACTTTTATTCTCCGGTTAACCGGGATATTTTCGAGACGATTTATTCCATGTTCGTTAACGCCGAAACGGTAGACCCCGTCACCGTCCTCAAGCACATGCGCATCAGCGGCGTCTACACGGAAAGCTCCGCGGCCTACCTGCTGGACCTTGTGAACATGACGCCCACGGCGGCCAACGTCATGGAATACGCGAAAATCGTCCGGGACATGGCCCTTCTTCGCAATGTTGCCGACGCCGGCAGTGAAATCCACTCCCTCGCCCTCGAAGCGGCGGGAACCGCCTCCGACATTCTCGAAGCCGCGGAGAAGCGAATCTATGCCCTGCGGCAGGACCGGAACGTCACAGGCCTTGAGCCCATCTCGAAAATCCTCGTGAACGTCTACGCCCAGCTCTCCGAAGCGGCCAAAAGCGGCAGCTCCATCCCCGGCTACCCCACAGGGCTGGACGATTTAGACCGCCATATACTCGGTCTGAACAAGTCGGACTTGATTCTCATCGCCTCCCGACCCGGTATGGGTAAGACGTCCATCGCCCTCAATATCGCCACCCACGTGGCGAAGGTGACGAGCAAAGCCGTCGCCGTCTTTTCGCTGGAGATGTCCCGGGAACAGCTGGCGCTCCGGCTCCTTTCCTCAGCGAGTTTTATTGACAATAAAAAGCTCCAGACAGGCCGCCTCTCGGCAGATGACTGGCGGGACCTCGCCAAAGCCGCCGCCATGCTTAGCGGCTACAATATCCTAATTAACGACAACCCGTCCCTCACTGTGGCCGATATGAACGCCCAGTGCCGGCGCGTCAACGACCTCGGCCTTGTGGTCATCGACTACCTTCAGCTGATGCAGAGCGCCGGCGGGACGACGAAATACGCCGGAGAAAACCGCACGCAGGTGGTATCGGATATCTCCAGAATGCTTAAAATTATGGCAAAGGAGCTCAATGTTCCCGTTATCTGCCTGTCTCAGCTGTCCCGCGCCAACGAAGCCCGCCAGGACAAGCGCCCGCTGCTCTCGGATCTGCGGGAGTCCGGCGCCATCGAGCAGGACGCGGATATCGTTCTCGGCCTATATCGTGACGATTACTATAATAAAGACACCGACCGGCACAATATCGCCGAGTGCATCATTCTGAAAAACCGCCGTGGCGAGACGGGAAAAATCGAGCTACAGTGGAATCCTGAGTACACCATGTATTCCAATCTCGACCGATACCATACGGAGTAAGCCATGCTCACAAAACTGGCTCGTTATGCCGATAAGTACAGTATGCTCCCCCAACGGGGCGGGACGGTCCTTGCCGCCGTGTCCGGTGGCGCTGACTCCGTCTGCCTGCTCCGCGCTCTTATTGCCCTGTCCGAAACGCACGGTTTTCGCGTTGCCTGCGCCCATTTTAACCACCGCCTGCGGGGCGATGAGTCGGACCGGGACGAGGCGTTTGTCCGCACTCTGTGCCAGAAGCTGGGCGTTCCCTTCTACTGCGGCGGGGCAGACGTGCGCGCCGCGGCTGCGGTGAAAAAAGCCGGCATCGAGGAGACGGCCCGTGCGCTGCGCTATGATTTCCTCAGCGAAACGGCGCGAAAATGCGGCGCTGATGTTATTGCAACGGCCCATACTGCCGATGATAATACGGAAACGGTTATATTAAACCTTGTGCGGGGCGCCGGATTGCGCGGTCTTACGGGCATCCCGCCGGTACGGGACAACATCATCCGCCCTATGCTGTGCCTGACGCGGGAGGATGTACTGGAGTACCTTAAAGAGTGCAATCAGGATTATGTGGAAGATTCCACGAATGCGGTGACTGTCTATACGCGAAACCGCCTGCGGCACAGGGTCATCCCCCTTCTGCGGGAGATGAATCCCCGCCTGCACAGCACCGTTTTAACCACCTCCCGCCTGCTCCGGGAAGACGATGCGTATCTATCGGAGCTGGCGCGAGCGTTATTTACGGAAAACTGCCCGGAAGGGCAGATTCCCTGCGAGAAGCTTTCGGGCCTTCCCTATTCCCTGTCCTCGCGTGTGATTCGCTTAGCCGCCGATACCGCTCTCTCCGCGGAGCAGACGGACGCCGTCCTTGCCCTGTGTGAGAAAAAGGCGGCGTCATCCGAGCTGAGCGTTCCGGGTATGACGGCGATTGTTGAATACGGCGTGCTCCGCTTTGAACGGGATGACGGCTTATCACCCAAAACCTTTCAGCCCGTATCACTCACGCCGGGACAGTCGGCAGTGATTCCGGAGCTTGGGCTGCGCGTTACCCTGCGTAAGACCGTTTCCCCTGAAAAAATTCATAAAACCTTTAATAATTTTCTATTCAACTTCGACAGTGTTTATGGTATCATTGTCATCAGACCGCGCCGAACCGGCGATAAAATATCACTTTTTGGCCGCAATGGCACAAAGTCGCTGAAACGACTTTTTATAGAAGAAAAAATTCCGAAACGCTCGCGTGCCCTCGTCCCCGTTGTAGCGGACGAAAAGGGCGTGCTGGCAGTCTGCGGTATCGGACAGGATATTCGTGCTTTTCCTGTATCCGCACGTCCAGCGCTGGAAATAATTTTTGAGGAGATTTCTTATGCACCGTGATATAGAGAAAGTATTTTTTTCCGAAGAAGACATTAAAAAGCGCGTAAAGGAGTTGGGAAAGCAGATATCCGCCGATTATAACGGAAAAAATCCCCTTCTCATCGGCGTTCTGAAAGGCTCTTTTGTTTTTCTGGCCGACCTTGTGCGCGCTTTAGACATACACTGCGAGATGGAGTTCGTCGCCTGCTCCTCCTACGGCGCCGGAACAGAGACCACCGGCACCGTCACCCTCACGAAGGCCCTCAGCCTGGATATTACCGGGCGGGACGTGGTTGTGGTGGAGGATATTCTCGACTCGGGCGTTACCATCAACTTCCTGAAGGAGTATCTCCTATCACTCAATCCGGCGTCCGTGAAAGTCTGCACGTTTTTAGATAAACCGGCCCGCCGCAAGAAGCCCTTTTCCGCCGATTATGTGGGCTACACCTGCGAGGACGCCTTTGTCGTCGGTTACGGACTCGACTACGCCGAGCAGTACAGGAACCTTCCGTATATCGGCGTCTTGAAACCCGAGGTTTATGCATAGAATTATCGCACGCGGTCACTCTAATCCGACCTGTGCTGAAGGAAACGATATAATGAAAGAAGTGAGAGCTGTTTGAATCAAAAGAACAAGAGCCCGCGTGACACGATGATATATGTCCTCGTTCTGCTAACGCTCGCCGCCGTTGTCTGGCTGCTTTTAAATAACCAACCGAGCACCGGTGAACCTGTCACCTACTCCACGGTGCGCCGCTTTTTCGTGGAGGAAAAGGTTGAGTCGTTTCACATTAAGGGAAACACGCTCACCGTAAAGCTCAAGGAGAACGATGACGAGACCGGCAGCAACATTCTCACCCACGAGCTGTACGACGTTGCCATCTTCTATGAAGACAACCGCGAGTTCATCGACAAGATGTTCATGTCGGACGAGACGTTTAACTACAACTACGACGTGGGCTGGCAGGCGCCCTGGTGGCTGGGCTTTATCCCCTACGCCGTTATCATCGTGGTCTTCGTCGTCCTGTGGATGGCGATGATGAACCGCTCCGGCGTGGGCGGCGACAAATCCGTTATGAAGTTCGGCAAAGCCCGAACGCGGCTTGCCAGTGAAGAAAAACGAAAAGTCACCTTTGCCGACGTGGCCGGTGCCGACGAGGAAAAGGCGGAGCTTCAGGAAATCGTCGATTACCTGAAAGGCCCGCAGAAATATATCGCCCTGGGCGCCCGCATCCCGAAAGGCGTCCTGCTGGTGGGCCCGCCGGGTACGGGTAAAACCCTTCTGGCGAAAGCCGTAGCCGGTGAAGCGGGCGTGCAGTTCCTCTCCATTTCCGGTTCTGATTTCGTGGAGCTGTATGTGGGCGTCGGCGCATCCCGCGTCCGGGATTTGTTCGATCAGGCCAAGAAGCTCTCCCCCGCCATCATCTTTATCGACGAAATCGATGCGGTGGGCCGTCAGCGCGGCGCCGGACTCGGCGGCGGGCATGACGAGCGTGAGCAGACACTCAACCAGCTGCTGGTGGAGATGGACGGCTTCACTTCCAACGAAGGCGTCATCGTCATCGCCGCCACAAACCGCGCAGACATCCTCGACAACGCCCTGCTCCGCCCCGGCCGGTTTGACCGCCAGATTTACGTGGGTCTGCCGGACATCAAGGGTCGCGAGGAGATTCTGAAGGTTCACGCCCGTGGCAAAATGCTGGGCGAGGACGTGGACTTTAAGAGCATCGCCCGCGGTACGCCGGGCTTTACCGGTGCTGACCTAGAAAACCTCCTCAACGAAGCGGCGCTTCTGGCCGCCCGCGGCGGCAAGCGCTTTATCTCCATGCTAGAGATTGAGAAAGCGACGCTGAAGGTCCTCGCCGGACCGGAAAAGAAGAGCCGCGTCGTGACCGAGAAAGACCGCCGCCTTACGGCTTATCACGAAGCAGGCCACGCCGTCGTCTCCTATTTCCTCGAACACGCCGACCCCGTCCACCATATCACCATCATCCCCCACGGTGCGGCGGGCGGCATGACGATTTACCGCCCCGAGGAGGACAAATCCTTCAACTCCAGAAGCGAGATGTTCGAGCGTATCGTCTCCGCTCTGGGCGGACGGGTGGCGGAAAAGCTCATTCTCGACGATATCTCCACCGGCGCCTCCGGCGACATTCAACAGGCCAGCGCCATCGCCCGCTCCATGGTCACGAAATACGGCATGAGCGAGCGGCTCGGCCCCATCTCCTTCGACAGCAGCTCCCACTCCGTCTTCATCGGGCGGGACTTCTCCCAGACGAAGAGCTACTCGGAACAGACGGCTGCCATCATCGACGAGGAAGTCAAGCGCATCTTCGACGAGGCGATGAAGCGCTGTGAGAACATTCTCACGGAGAAAAAGCACCTGCTCGTTGCCACCGCCGAATACCTGCTTGAAAACGAGACGATGACCGGTGAAGAGTTCAAATACCTCTGCGAGCATGACGGCGCCCTGCCGCCGAAAAAAGACATCGCCAGCGACGATGCAGGCCCTACGCCCACCGTTGCCCCCGGCATCGACGATTAACCGTAATCTCAAATACAAAACAGCGCCTAGGTTTTTGGCCAAGGCGCTGTTTTTCTGCGCTTTTGTACGACTATTCTTTTACCTCACGTCTCTTTCGGATAAGTGAAGGTAAAAAATGAACGTTGAAATTTGTAGAAAAAGCAGAGATGGAAAAAATAAGGAACACATGATATAGTATCTTTGCAGAACATAATATACCACATGAGATGAAGGAGGCATCCGCAATGATAAAAGTGAACGTCAAGGGCGGCTCTCTCCCTCAAGAGGAGATAGACGCGTACGTGGCCCGTGCGCAGAAGAAGTTTCCGAACAAATACATCAAGAGCATCGACATCACCGTAGACAGTGATGACAGCGAGTTTGTGGATATCGCCTACCACTTTTACGCCGTCCCCTTTGAGCGGATCAGGCGTATTACAGGATACCTGGTGGGCACTCTCGAGCGGTTTAACGACGGCAAGCGCGCCGAAGAGGCAGATCGTGTCCCCCATACTATATAAAACCTCATAAAATTTCCTCCCCGTCTGAAATTTGAGCGAAATCTTCATGAAACAAGCAGTATATTTCACGCTCCCTCCTCATAGATATTAACGGAAATCACAATCCTAAAGGAGGAGTCAGGGTGAACGACCGCAGTATTTATGAAGATATCGCCCTCCGCACAGACGGGGATATATATTTGGGTGTCGTAGGGCCCGTCAGGACAGGAAAATCCACCTTCATTAAACGCTTTATGGAAACTCTTGTTCTCCCGAACATTGAGAACGTCTATATGCGCGAGCGCGCCCGCGACGAGCTCCCCCAGAGCGGCTCCGGAAAGACGATTATGACTGCCGAGCCGAAGTTTGTACCGGAGGAAGCCGTCGAAATCACCATGGACGGCGGCGCGACGTTCTCCGTACGCCTGATTGACAGTGTCGGCTATATGGTTAACGGCGCAATCGGCCAATTCGAGGGTGACGTGGAGCGAATGGTCACAACGCCGTGGTTCGATCACGACATTCCGCTTACGGAGGCAGCTGAGGTCGGCACTCGCAAAGTTATCTCTGAGCATTCCACAATCGGCCTTGTGATCACAACTGACGGGACCATCACGGATATCGAGCGCCAAAACTATGTGGAGGCCGAAAACCGCGTCATTAAAGAGCTGAAGGATATCGGGAAGCCTTTCCTCGTCATCATCAACTCCGCCAACCCGACGTCCGAGCGCGCGCAGAAGCTCCGTGCGGAACTGTCTGAAAAACATGGGGTGACCTGCCTCGTTAAAAACTGTATGACCCTCGAAAAGGAAGATATCACCGGCATCATCAAGTCGGTGCTCTACGAATTCCCCGTGGCTGAGGTTGGGATTTTCCTGCCGGCATGGGTCAACGCTCTGCCGCTGGAACACCCGCTGAAAAAGACCGTCTACACCAACATCCGCCAGAGCCTCTGTGACGCTGAGAAGATTAAGGACGTGGAGCCGGCCATCAACTCCCTCGGGAAGAAGGAGCCGATTAACCTCGTCTCCATCCGGGAAATGGACCTGGGGACGGGCATCGTCAACGCCACAATTGAACTGCCTCACGCGCTCTTCTACGAGACTCTCAGCGAGCAGTCCGGCCTGGAAGTGCGGGATGATGGCGACCTCATCTCCCTGCTGTCGCAACTGTCGAAGATTAAGCGGGAGTATGACCGCATCGACGCGGCGCTGCAGGATGTGCGCACCCGCGGCTACGGTATTGTGGTACCGTCCCGGGAGGAACTGCACCTGGAGGAGCCGGAAATCGTCCGTCAGGGCGGGCGCTACGGGGTGCGCCTCAAAGCCAGCGCGCCGTCCATTCACATGATTATGGCCAACATCGAAACGGAAGTCTCCCCTGCCGTGGGCGGCGAGCGGTCATCGGAGGATATTATCAACTTCCTGCTGCAGGAATTTGAGGGCAACGTGGGCAAGATATGGGAATCTAACATTTTCGGCAAATCCCTTTACGATATCGCCGGCGAAGGGCTCAACGCCAAAATCAAGAAGATGCCCGAAGAGACGCAGGCAAAACTTCAGGAAATGCTCCAGAGAATCGTCAACGAAGGAAGCGGCGGCCTGATATGCATCATCCTCTAGGCGATATGAATGAATACATAAGTGCCCCGCGCTTTTCTGGCGCGGGGCGTTTGCTTTATTTTACACGGCTTTTCAGCCAGTTTTCATACCGCTCCTTCTTTTCCGAGCGGTCAAAGGGCATACCGTAATGATAGCAGTCAATCACGTCGGCGTCCTTGACGATTTCCTCAATCACCGTTCCCACCACCGTTTTGCTGCTGTGATTGCGCACGGCTGTGGCGATGATGTCAATTTCCTCGTCGGTAAACAGCCCGCTCTCCTTGAGAAATGCCTTCGCCGGCTCATAGCCCGCCTCCGCGTGGCCGGACTGCCGCCCCGTTACGATGCGGCCGATATCGTGCATGGCGGCGGCTGCGGCGGCCAGCTCCGGGTCCGCCCCCCGTTCCATGGCAAGTAGCCACCCGAGGCGCCCGCAGGAGGCAACGTGCAGGCGCTCGAAGTCGAGAGGTTCGTCGCGCACAGCTTTGGGGTCCTGCTGCTGGATAAGCTCCAACAGGCGGCACTGCAGCAAATAGACTCGGTTCATACTTTTCCTCCATGTTCCGGTTTTGAGATATGCCTATCTTACCGCAGGTGCGCTTTGGGCGCAAGCCTTGGCGCTTTTCACCCTGGGAAAAATATGATAAGATTCAGGGAGACTTACTCGGCGAGGTGACGGTTATGTCCATCGAAAAGGCGCCGCTCCACTTCGGCGCAGACGTATCCCCGCGGCTGAAAACGGCGGTGTCGGCCCTGCGTGGCGTCGGTCCGGCGCGGGTCAAGGCGCTGTCCAAGCTCGGCATCACGACGCTGGGGGACTTTATCCGCTTTTACCCCCGCACATACGAGGACCGCACGCGCCTTTCCCCCATCGCCGCTTTAGTTCCCGGCGTCTCTGTCTGCATTACGGCGATGGTGGCCGCCCAGCCGCGGCTGCACCGTGTGCGCAGTGGGCGGGACCTGGTCAAGGTGCGCGTTGTGGACGACAGCGGCTCTCTGGACATCACCTTCTTTAACCGCGCTTACGTCAAAAACCAGCTTCAGCCCGGCAATACGTACATCTTTTACGGCGAGGTCACAGGCAGTGCAAAGCGGCCGGAGATGATAAACCCCATTTTTGAACCGGCGGACAAGCCCCGGGCCACGGGCCGCCTTGTGCCTGTCTATCCTCTTTCCGCAGGGCTGAACCAGACCTTCATGGCCTCCTGCGCCCGCAGCGCTCTAGATGCTCTGGGCGATACCCCGAAGGACCCCCTTCCCCTCGACGTTCTTCAGACATTCCAGCTTGCCTCCCTGCGCTTTGCACTGGAAAACATCCATTTCCCCACCAGCGCCGAAGCCCTTGACATCGCCCGTCGGCGTCTCGTCTTTGAGGAGCTTTTTATCTTCTCCTCGGCACTCGCCTATCTTCGTCGGGGGCGGAAAAAAGCGGAGGGCCGCGCGCTGGGCGAGCACAATCTCGAGGAATTTTTCTCTAAACTGCCCTTTACCCTTACAAACGCCCAAAAGCGCGCCATCTCTGAAGCCACGGAGGACATGCGCCGCGGCGTGCCCATGAGCCGCCTTGTGCAGGGAGACGTGGGTTCCGGCAAAACCGTTGTGGCGGCGGCCTGCTGCTGGTACGCATGGAAATCAGGCTGCCAGTCGGCCTTTATGGCGCCCACTGAAATCCTCGCGGCGCAGCATGAAAAGACCCTCTGGCACCTCTTAGAGCCCCATGGGATGCGTGTTGCGCTCCTTACGGGGAGCCTTCCGGCAAAACGGAAACGCACCGTTTTAGAGCAGCTCCAGCTTGGGGAAGTCGACGTGGTGGTGGGCACCCACGCGCTTATTTCTGAAGGTGTGAACTTTTTTGACCTTTCCCTCGTCATAACGGACGAACAGCACCGCTTCGGAGTGGGACAGCGTTCCGCCCTCTCCCGCAAGGGGGAGCACCCCCACGTGCTCGTCATGTCAGCCACGCCCATCCCCCGCACCCTCGCCCTCATCCTCTACGGCGACCTTGACATCTCCGTCATCGACGAGTTGCCCCCCGGGCGCACCCCCGTGGAGACCTACGCCGTGGATGAGCGGATGCGAGAGCGCATCTACAACTTCGTGCGGAGGCTCGTCTCCGAAGGGCGGCAGGTCTACATTGTCTGCCCCATGGTGGAGGAGAGCAATACGGCCGATTTAGACCTCAAAAGCGTCAAGGAATATGCCGAGCAGCTGAAGAATAATGTCTTTCCGGACCTTGCCGTGGGGCTCGTGCACGGAAAACTCCGCCCCGGTGAAAAGGAGGCGGTCATGTCCGCCTTTGCATCGGGAGAGCTGAACATCCTCGTGGCGACAACGGTCATTGAAGTGGGTGTGGATGTGCCCAACGCCACGCTGATGATTATCGAAAACGCCGATCGGTTCGGCCTGTCCCAGCTGCACCAGCTGCGGGGCCGCGTCGGTCGTGGTCAGCACCAGTCCTACTGCGTCCTGTTTGAAGGGGGCGGCGGCGAGGTGGCCCGCCAGCGTATGAAAATCCTCACAGAGACGAACGACGGCTTCAAAATCGCTGAAGAAGACCTGCGCCTGCGTGGACCCGGCGACTTTTTCGGCGCGCGGCAGCACGGCCTGCCCGGCCTTCGCATCGCCAGCCTTGCCACGGATATGTCTTCCCTCTCCCTGGCCCAACGGGCGGCCCATGAGTTGATTGAAAGAGATCCGATGCTCTCTTCCCCCGAACACGCGGGCCTGCGGGACGCCATCGAAAATCTCATGCACACCACCGCCGATACGCTCAATTAGCCAGATTTTATAACGATTTTCACAGGTTTTTCAGCGAATGACCCAATATTCCCCTTGCGGAGTTGAATCTTCCTGGCTCTGCCGATATAATGCTCCACGGATTTACGCTTTTCGGAGGTGACGCATCATGAAAAAAGCCATCGGCGGTTTTCTTGCCGCTGCGTTGCTTTTATGCGCCGCTTCGTCCCCCGTGCGGGCCGAGGGCATGGTGGTCAGCCGTGAATGTATCGAATTTATCAAGCGGTATGAGGGCTTTCGCAGCCATGTCTATTGGGACAACGGGCAGACTTACATCGGATACGGCACACGGTGCAGCCCCGGAGATTACCCCGGGGGCGTCACCGAAGGAGAGGCTGAAGCGCTTCTCATAGACGCCGTCTCCACCTTCGCCACACGCTTTTCAAACCTTTTAAACGGCTACGGCATCACTCTGAAACAGCACCAGTTTGACGCCCTCATGAGCCTTACATACAACATCGGAAACATCTGGATGGACGATTCAAACCGTCTGTTTGCGTACCTCAAAAGTGGCTTTGAGAAGTATTCAGACCTTGAAATCTTAAACGCCATCGCCACATGGTGCCATATCGGGCAGAAAGTCAGCTCCCACCTCGTGGAGCGGCGCCTTTCTGAAGCAAGGATGTTCCTCTACGGCGACTACTCCGGCGAAAACACGCAGGATTACTGCTTTGTGAAATTTAATCCCGGCGAGGGCGACATTGAGCACAGCATCGCCTTTTTCCCCGCCGATTCCGCCTACGGAGCCCTTCCCGTGCCGACCCGTGCCGGCTACTTCTTTGCCGGCTGGGTCACAGAAGACGGAAAGCGTCTGAGTACCGGCGACTTAGCCAGCGAAAACCGCTTTGTCACAGCCGAGTGGCTCCCCCCTGCCGCAGCCCTCAGTGATATCACCCCGTCGGACTGGTATTACACGTACGTCCTGCGCCTTATTTCCTACGGCGTCATCTCCGGATTTGAAGACGGCACGTTCCGTCCGGGCAGTGATGTGACGTACGGTCAAGCCATCAAACTCATTCTCAAGACAATCGGCCTTCCCGACCCGCAAAATACCGACAATCACTGGGCCACCGGCTATATCGAGCAGGCCCGCTACTTTGGCATCTTAGACGAGAATGAAACCGTCTCCCCCGACGCTGCCATCTCCCGGGAAGACGTGGCGCGGTACGCCGCCCGTGCCCTCGCCCAGCCGCCCCTTGACCCGGAGCCCACCTTTGCCGACACGCAGGACGGCTACGCCCTCGCCCTGTACCACACGGACATCATCACAGGGGAGGTCATCGGCGCAGTGCGCTACTTCCACCCGCAAATCCCCATGACCCGGGCGGAAATCAGCGCCGTTTTGTGCCGTATGCTCGACTCCGGATTGGTTCTGTAGAGGAATCACCGGCCCCTTTTGGAGTGCGTTTAGGGACAAGTCATACACTGAAAAATATCGGCATAGTCTGTATAAGTACAGGCTGTGCCGATATCTCTTTCTCTGTGTTAGGCAGATGTAACATGATGGCCGGACTTGCCAGTGCGGTACCACATACTTTTTTGCGCCGTGCCCCTCTACCATCCGTCCTGACCCGTAATCCGTCCTAATTGCGGCAGTGATAGATGCCCGCATCGCCCTGTGCAGGCTTAAATAATACATCGCTGACTGTGTTGAGAGTCCAATATTAAGTCCCGATAAATGTGTCGAAAACATGGTGAAAAACGCGCAATCTTCGATTATACTTGTAGTAGCTGGAATCATTTCAAATTTTAAGGAGGTTGAACAATGGGAACATGGCATGAATATCTGAAGGCCAAGGGCACGCCTCCCGAGTGGCCTTATCCCATCAAATTTGGCGAAGAGTCAGAAATCGAAGTCGATGTACTCGTCTTAGGCGGCGGCATCGCCGGCTGCTGGGCGGCAATCAGCGCCGCGCGTAACGGCGCAACGGTCGCCCTTTTTGAGAAGGGCGACGTCCGACGCAGCGGCGCAGGCGGTCCCGGCTGTGACCACTGGTGCAACGTTCCTGCAAACCCCCTTTCCAGAGTTGATCCGGACGATTGGGCTATTCAGGAGATGGAAGCTCTCGGCCCCTACAGCAACGGTCTGGGCTTTCAAATCCAGTGCAGAGAAGACTGGGATACTCTTCTCGAAATGGAGCAGATGGGCGGCAAGATTCGAGACGATGACGATGAGTACATCGGCGTCGAGGGCCGTGATGACGAGACGAAGCTTATGGTTTCCCCTCGTTACGGCGTAAAGGCCGGATATTCTCCCCACGACGATTGGAAAAAGCCCGGCTTCAATCCTCCGGAAAAGCGCAACAACGTCGTTCTCCGTATCTGGGGCAGCACCTTCAAGCCCATTCTTAAGAAAGAGTGCCAGCGTCTCGGCGTGAAGGTTTTTGACCGCACCATGGCGACGAGCCTCTTGAATGAAAACGGCAAGCCGGGCGGCCGCATCGTCGGCGCAACGGGCGTCAACGTCCGTACCGGCGAGTTCATCGTCGCCAAGGCCAAGGCTGTCATCCTCTCAATGGGCGGCGCCGGATATCTGTGGCATCTTGACATGGAGCACGGCGGCCATTCCACCATGTATTCCCGCAACGAAAGCAGTGACACGACCGCTCTGGCATGGAGAGCCGGCGCCAAGGTCACCATGCAGGAGCGCAGCATGCTCTCTCGTATTGCTTCCGGCTTAAAGCATAAATGGTACACCGGCGGCGCTGACGCCAGCTATGAGAACGTCCCCCTTGTTGACGCAGAGAACAAGAAGCTTCCCGCGCCGACGCAGGGCTGGGAAGACGGTGGTGCCATGTTCTCCAACCAGGCGCACATTATCACAGAAATCCGCGAAGGCATTAAGAACGGCACGTACAAGCTGCCCTTCTTCGGCGACTTTGCCAGCATGAAACCCGAAGAGAGCAACGCCACCTGGAACATGATGCTGGCGGAAGAGTCCACCACACGGGTCATGGTTCAAACGATGAACGAAAACGGTTTCGACATTCATCGCGACCAGGTCATGAACTATACCTTCATCGAGTTCCAGCCCTCCCAGCAGTTCCGTGAGGCGGCCCGCGGCGGCGGTCTCATCACCGACTGGAATCTGATGACCTCTGTTGACGGCCTGTATGCCGCCGGTACCTCCCTGTTCTCTCCCGGCGACCACAGCTTTGCCGCATCCACCGGCCGTTATGCCGGCCGCAAGGCAGCGGCTTACGTCAAGTCTGTTGAGGACGCCGAGATTTGCCGCAATCAGGTCGAAAAGGAAAAAGAGCGCGTAATCGCACCGACTAAGCGGGACAGCGGTATCGACTGGAAGGAGCTTCACAACGGCCTCGCCCGCGTGATGCAATACTTCGTCAGCGAATACAAGAACGAGACCATGTTCAATCTGGCGCTGGAGGAGATTGCCCGCATCGAAGAAAATGCTGTGCCTCGCCTGTTTGCCCTCGATCCTCACAAGCTGATGCGTTCTCTGGAAGACCTCAACATGATTGAGCACGCAAAAATCATTATTCACGCCATGAAGGAGCGGAAATTCTCTAACACCACGCTTGGCATTGAGCGTCTCGACTATCCCGAGAACGACGAGGAAGAGGCAAAGAATTACCTCGTTCTGTGTCAGAAGGACGGCGAAATTCAGTACGAGAGAGTTCCCATCAGATACTGGGGCAACATGAAAGAGCAGTACGAGGCTCACAACAAGGACTATACCGGCGTTTATAAGCCTGAAAACTAAGACAGGAGGAGGCAGTCAAATGGCAGACAAAGTTTATGCGCTCCCTAATGTGCAGTCACCGAGCACCCCGGTCATATTTAACCCGGAAAAGTGCATTGGTTGTAACACCTGCGTCGAGGTATGCCAGATCGACGTTTACATTCCCAATCCGGAGAAAGGCAAGCCCCCCATCATCCTTCATCCTGAAGAGTGCTGGTATTGCGGCTGCTGCGTCACCGATTGCCCCACCCCGGGCGCAATCAAGTTCAACTATCCGCTTCCTCTCAAGCCGCGCTGGAGAAACAAGGAAACCGGCGAAGTCATGCAGGTAAAATAATCTCCTGCATGCCATGCATCTTTTGGTAGGCATCGGCGCGGAAATGAGCGTTTGCGCTAGGCTCTATTTGAAGAACATAGGATGATGTACATAAAAGCCGGAGACAGAGTAATCTGTCTCCGGCTTTCGCTTTCGGACTGTTTTCATTTTTCCGAAAGTACCGCAATTCGCCTTTTTACCATGGGCGCAATCACGCTGGCGAGGGCGATTTTCACCGCATCCCCCGGCAGAAAGGGGACGACGCAGGCAAGCAGCGCTGTGCCGAGGGTGGATTTCGCAGCGACCAAAAACCACGCTGTGCCGCACACATAAAGCGCAACGGTTCCGCAGAGCATGGCGGCGGGATACCGCCCCTTCCACGGGCCGATCTTACGGGTCAAAGCCGCCGTAATCGCGGCGCAGGGCAGATAGCCGAAGATAAAACCGCCGGTGACCCCCAGAATCTTCTGAACGCCGCCCGTAAAGTTTGAAAAAACGGGCACACCTGCCGCGCCAAGTAGAATGTAGACGCACACCGCCGCAAGAGCCTGTTTGACGCCGAGCACCGCCCCCATGAGATAGACAGCAAAGGTGGCAAGGGACAGGGGTATGGGCTCTAAGGGGATCGTAACGGGCGCAATCACGCATAATACCGCGGCAAAGAGCGCCGTTATCACCAGCTTCTTACTGCTCATACGCCGCTCCTTTCCGGCAGGATGCGTACCTCACCGCTCATGAGGGCGTCTTGTTCGCCGCTATCGTACCGCACGAGAAGGCGAAATTCCTCATCTAACCCCAGCACCATCGCCCGGCGGGATACGTCGCCCACCACCACCTCAACCGCCCGTCCTTGAAGGAACATCCGCGCGCGGTAGTCTTTCAGGTGGGGCTTCTCCTCAAGGCGGGGCATAAAATCGTAAAACCGCGTTAGCACCGCCGCAATCAGCCGGCTTTTAACCCCCGCCGGCGCGACATCGCCGTAAAGTGGCGCAGCGATATGCGTAAGTTCCTCCGGAAAACCCTCTGGCGGCGGTTCTATGTTGATGCCGATACCGAGGACGATGGAATCAAGGCCCCCCGTCTCCACGTTAAAGGAGCCTTCCGTTAGAATTCCGCAAACCTTCTTCTCACCCACGTACACGTCGTTGACCCATTTTATCAGGGCATTGACACCTGTCACGCTCTTGAGTGCATCCGTCACGGCCACGGCGGCGGCCGTCGTCACAAGGGTTGCGTCCATGGCGCTCATTTTCGGGCGGAACAAAAGGCTGAAATAGACGCCCGCCCCCCGGGGCGAGAAGAAACTGCGCCCCATCCGCCCGCGCCCGGCCGTCTGTTCAAGAGCTACGACGACAGTTCCCTCCAGCGCACCCTCCGCCGCGAGGGTTTTCAGGTGTGTGTTCGTGGAGGGCAGAGACGGCTCCACGAGAATGTCAAAAAGCCCCGCATTATCACCAAGGCAGGCTGAAATGCTCTGGGGCGAGAGCACGTCACTATCAAAAGCAAGGCGGTAGCCCTTATTCGTCACCGCCTCGATGCGATGCCCTTCCTTGCGCAGGGCTTCTATGGCCTTCCAAACGGCGTTGCGGCTGACGAAAAACGCCCTTGCCAGCGCTTCCCCCGATATATAGCTTCCCTTCTTCCCCTCAAGGGCCGCGAGAATCTGCTCCTTCAGTTCCACGGTCTCACCCCACTTTGATTGAGCACAGCGCCCCTTCCCCCATGTCCCGCGAAAAGAGCGCCCTCATTTATTGAGGCTCATTATAAATTCCGGAAAGGCCATTGTCAACCTCCTCTTGCTAATCGGTGACAATCAAAAAAAGAAACAAAGCGCGGTTTTATCCGCGCTTTGCCTTTTTCGTGTAACTTACTGGTCGATGAGCCGTTTCAGCTCCGCTTCCGCCGCGAGGGCGTCTGCCCGGCCCTTCGTGGCGCGCATAACAGCGCCCACCAGTGCTTTAATGGCCTTCTCCTTGCCGTTTTTGTAGTCGGAGACGGTTTTGGGGTTTTCGTCTATGGCCTTCTGGCACAGACTCGTCAGCTGGGACGGGTCAAATCCGGCGAGGTCATCCTCCGAGAGGAAATCATGGGCGCCCTTGCCCGTCTCCAGCATGCTCGTAAAGACACGTTTTGCCACGTTGCGGCTGATTTTCCCGGACTCCAGCAGCCGCACCAGCTCACGCAGCTGCTCTGCCGTGGTGTCGGGGTTCCAGTGCTCGCGCTCGGCCTCCGTCTGAATCTGGGCAAACATCTGTGTGATGATAAAGGAGGCCACCGTCTTCGGCTGGGTGACGCCTTCCGAAGCCCGCTCGAAGTACTCCGACACGGGGCGGTACTTCGTGAGCATCTTCGCGTCGTCCTCCGGAATACCCAGCTCCTTCACATAGCGATCGAACTTTGCGTCCGGCAGTTCAGGCAGCTCTGCCTCAAGACGGTGGAGCACCTCCTCAGGCACGAGAATCTCGATGATGTCCGGATCCGGGAAGTAGCGGTAGTCGTCGGCGTTTTCCTTGTCACGCAGGGACGTGGTGGTGCCGTCCTCGGCGTTGAAGTGGCGCGTCTCCTGCTCGACGGTGCCGCCGGCCTGGAGAATGTCGACGTGGCGTTCAAACTCGTATCCAATAGCCTGCGCCACGGAGGTAAAGGAGTTGAGGTTCTTCACCTCCGAGCGTATACCGAAGGCCGTCTCCCCTTTCCGGCGGACGGACAGGTTCACGTCACAGCGCATGGACCCCTCCTGCATACGGCAATCGGATACCTTCACAGCGCGAAGAATCGTCTGCAGCTTTTCAAGATATTCCGTCGCCTCCTCGGCGCTGCGGAAATCCGGCTCCGTGACGATTTCAATGAGGGGCACACCGCCGCGGTTGTAGTCGATAAGGGCCATGTTGCCCTGATGCACCAGCTTGCCGGCGTCCTCTTCGATGTGGATGCGGGTGATGCGGATTTCCCGGCCGTTTGAGAGGGTGACCTTCCCCCCTTCGCACAGGGGCAGCTCATACTGGGAAATCTGGTACGCCTTCGACAGGTCGGGATACACGTAGTGCTTGCGGGCCATGACGGAGTGCCTGTTGATGCGGCAGCCCAGGGCAAGACCCGCCGTGATGGCGTATTCCACGGCCTTCTTGTTCAGAACCGGCAGTGTGCCAGGCTGACCGGTGCAAATCGGGCAGCAGTGGGTGTTCGGCTCACCGCCAAACTGTGTGGTGCAGGAGCAGAAGATTTTCGTCTTCGTGGAAAGCTCAACGTGTGTTTCCAGTCCAATAACCATTTCAAACATTACAGCTTCACCCCCATGCCCGATGCCCGAAGATATTCTCCGGCCGTTTCACGTTCAAAGGCCAGTGCGGCGCTCAATACCCTGTCTTCCTTAAAGTGGGGGCCAACAAGCTGCAGGCCAATCGGCAGACCCTTCTCGTCAAATCCGCAGGGCACCGATACCGCCGGCAGGCCCGCCAGGTTCACCGACGAGGTGCAGATATCCGTCTGGTACATCTCCACCGGCGTCAGGCCGCTTCCTTTTTTCAGCGCCGTCGTTGCAACCGTGGGCCCGAGGAGCAGGTCGCACTCCTTAAACATCTTCGCAAATTCGCCTTTAATAGCGCGGCGCAGCTGCTGCGCTTTGTTGTAGTATGCATCGTAATACCCTGCGCTGAGGACGTACGTGCCCAGCAGGATGCGGCGGCGCACCTCCTGCCCGAAGCCTTCCGTGCGGGTACGGCAGATAAAGTCGTCTAAGTCTGCGGCGGCGTCGGTGCGGTAACCGTAACGTAGGCCGTCGAACTTGCCGAGGTTCGAGGCCGCCTCGGCGCAGGCGATGATGTAGTACGTCGAGAGGGTGTAGCGGAGCATGGGAAAATCAAGGGACACAATCTCGGCGCCCATTTTTTCAAACAGTTTAACCGACCGCTCAATCGCTTCCCGGACCGGCGGGGACATGACCTCGAAGAATTCCTTCGCCATACCGATTTTCATGCCGGCGACGCTTCCGGTCAGCTTCGGCGTCACAGGCTCCGAGCCGACGCTCGTCATATCCCCCGGGTCTTTTGCGTTGATGGCATCGAACACAAGGGCGGCGTCTTCGGCGCAGGCGGCGATGGGTCCGATTTGGTCGAGGGATGAGCCGTAGGCGATGACGCCCCGGCGGGAAACGGCGCCGTAGGTGGGCTTAAGGCCCACAAGTCCGCAGAAGGCGGCGGGGATGCGCACACTGCCGCCCGTATCGGAGCCGATGCCGAACACCGCAAGACCCCCCGCAACGGCGGCGGCGACACCGCTGGAGCTGCCGCCCGGGACGTAGTCGAGGTTGTGGGGGTTGCTGGCAGGGCCAAAATAGCTCGTTTCGCCCGTGGAGCCCATGGCAAACTCGTCCATGTTCCCTTTCCCAATCATAACGGCGTTTTGTTCCCGGAGTTTCTCCCAGATAAAGGCGTCGAAAAACGGAATGTAGTCCGCAAGCATTTTCGACGCGCAGGTGGTGGCGATGCCCTTCGTTGTGACGCAGTCTTTCAGGGCGAAAGGCACGCCTTCAAGGGGTGAGAGCATCTCCCCTTTAGCGCGGCGGGCATCGACGGCATCCGCCACCCGTAGCGCCTCCTCCTCCGTCAGGAGAATGTACGCGTTGAGGGCGGGGTTATCCCGCTTTACTGCGTCGAGATACGCGGTGGTCAGCTCCCGGCAGCTCATTTCGCCGCCGTCAAGGCGTTTTCTTATCTCTTTAATCGTCATCATGCGCCCGTTCCCCCTTTCTTCCGCGCCACAAAGTACGTATCCTGCTTTTCTGCAGCGTTGAGCAGAATGTCCTCAATGGGAGACGAGGGCTCCACCACATCCTCCCGCAGGTTATACGCGCCGTTGGAGTCCTCCTCCTTCGGCATATCCACAACAGCTTCGGATACGGTGTTGGCAAACTCTAAGATGCTGGTGATGTCCGCCACTAACGCATCGGTGTCCTCACCGTCTAGGGAGAGTTTAGCAAGGCGGGTAAGTTTTATAAGTTCGTCATGCGTAATCATATAAACCCCTCCTGTTCCTGTCTCTGGATAAAGGTTCTTAGCGCAGCTTAATATGCACCTCTCGCAGCTGCTTCTCCGTCACTTCACTGGGGGCGCCCATCAAGAGGTCCTGGGCGTTGCCATTAAGCGGGAAGGCGATTACGTCGCGAATCGTCTCCTCCTCCGCCAGCAGCATAATCATTCTGTCCACACCCGGGGCCATGCCGGCATGGGGCGGGGCGCCGTACTGGAAAGCCGTATACAGCGCGCCGAAGCGTTTTTTCAGCTCCTCCTCTGTATACCCGGCGATGGCAAAGGCCTTTTTCATAATCTCGGGCGAGTGGTTTCGCACTGCGCCGGAGGACAGCTCCACACCGTTGCACACCACGTCATACTGATAGGCGAGGATGTCAAGCGGGTTTTTGCTCTCCAGCGCCTCAAGGCCCCCCTGGGGCATGGAGAAGGGGTTGTGGGTAAAGATAATCTGCCCCGTCTCCTCATCGCGCTCGTACATGGGATAGTCCACGATGAAGCAGAACTCAAACGTGTCCTTTTCGATAATCTCCAGCGTCTCGCCGAGCCACGTGCGAATCTGTCCGGCGTATTTGTCCACGACGCCCGGCGCATCACAGATAAAGAAGAGCGTCTGGCCGTTTTGGATGTGAAGGTCGTCAATGAGCTGCTGTTTCTGCTCATCACTTAAGAACTTTTCAATCGGGCCTTTGAACGCCCCGTCGTTTAAGGTGATGTAGCCGAGGCCCTTCATGCCGATGGAGAGGGCAAACTTCAGGGAGTTTTCAAAGAAACTGCGGGGACGGCCTGCGCAGTCGGCCACGATGCCGCGAACGGGCTTGCCCTTAAACAGCGGAAATTCCACGTTTGCAAAGAAGTCCGTGAGGTCGCAGATAACAAGCGGGTTGCGAAGGTCCGGTTTATCCGTGCCGTATTTGAGCATCGCCTCGGCGTAGGTCAGGCGGCGAAACGGCCGGGGGGAGACGGGCTTATCCGTAAATGTCGTGAAGGTGTCGTACAGGACTTCCTCCGCTATCTGCAGAACGTCCTCCTGCTCGGCAAAGGCCATCTCAAAGTCCAGCTGGTAAAACTCGCCGGGGGAACGGTCTCCCCGGGCGTCCTCGTCCCGGAAGCAGGGGGCGATTTGGAAGTAACGGTCAAACCCTGAGACCATGAGCATTTGCTTGAACTGCTGCGGCGCCTGGGGCAGGGCGTAGAACTTGCCCTTGTGTTTGCGGCTGGGTACGAGGTAGTCCCGCGCCCCTTCGGGGGAGGATGCCGTGAGAATCGGCGTCTGGATTTCGAGAAAGCCCAGCTCCTCCATTTTGCGGCGCAGGAAGCTCAGTATCTTCGCCCGGAGCACGATATTTTTGTGAATTACGGGATTTCGCAGGTCGAGGAAGCGGTATTTCAGGCGCACTTCCTCGCGGGTGCTGGTGGATTCCTTGATTTCAAAGGGCAGCGTACTGCGGGACGGGCCCAGCAGCTCCATCGCCTCGACGTGCACTTCCACTTCGCCCGTGGCGAGCTTTGTGTTCACCGTTTCCGGGTCCCGCGCCTTCACCGGCCCCGTCACGCGGATAACGGCCTCGCGGTTGATGCCTTCAAGGAGGCTGTCGTCGTGGAAGACAATCTGCGTCACACCGGTTTCGTCTCGTAAATCGAGGAATTTGACGCCGCCGTGGTCGCGGATGGTGTCCGTCCACCCTGCGAGGGTGACCGTCGTACCAATATGTTCCCGTCGAATGTGGTTGCACTGATGCGTTCTTAACATGTCCTAGGCCCCTTCTTCTATGTTTTAGTCATCCATTTGAGCGGCATGAGCAAAAAAGTGCCGTAAAATAACAAAACCCCGGAAATTACCTTACGATAATTTCCGGGACGAGCAAACTATTCTGCCCGCGGTGCCACCCGCATTGGCGCAAAAATGCGCCCTCTTTTCCTATTAAGCTGTGAAAATGAGAGTAACGCGTTCCCCTGCTTACTACTCTCCCGATCGCGCTTCCAGCCGCCGACGCGAACTCTCTGGCGGGATTTCCACAAAAGCAGGGCCATCACCCTGCCCGCTTAAGCTCTCTTAAAGCGGGACTTATTATGACTTTTCTAATTACGTGATTATATCCCCTCAGCCTGATACTGTCAAGTGCTTTACGCCCATTTCCGTGCCAGTATGCCCTAAAAACGTGTAATTCATGCAAAACAAGGCCCTTTGCGGCCGGAATGTCACAAAACCTACTGTCGTGCTTTCGGCGCAAACCGCGGTTTTTCGTTACAGACTGTTTTTCAGTCTTTCGCCATTCTCATTCAGTCATGAACAAAATCCCGAGGGTTCTCGGCCCGCAGTGGCAGGATACGGTGCAGCCGGCCCGGGTTTCTATCACGCGCACAAATTCCGCCTCCTGCAAAATGGCGTTTCGGGCTGCCTGAACGGCTGCGATTGGCGCTTGGGTATGGGTGACAAAAACGGTGCTCAGGTTCAAATCCCGCCGGCCACCGAGCCGGTCCCGCACATAAGACGAAACGGCGCTTTCGAAAGAGCCGCGATACTTTTTCTTCACCACCATTTTCCCGCCGGACACCTCCACGCAGGTGCGTAGGTGCATGATATTGGCCCCGATGGCCGTGGCGAGGGAGCAGCGCCCGCCTTTGAAAATATAGTCCAGGCGGTCGATGAGAAAGCTCGTCTCCACCTTGTCCCGCATAACATAGAGCCTTTTGAGGATTTCGTCCGGCAGGGCGCCGTTTCGCGCCATGCGCGCCGCCTCCAGGACGAGATGGCCCTGACCGGAGGATAAGTTTTTTGAATCGAACACAAACACGTTTTTATAGCGTTTTGCCGCCTCTGCCGCATTCTGCCAGCACATTGAAAAGCCCGACCCGATGCTGATGTGAATCACAGCGCCGTACTGGGCGGCGAATTTTTCAAAATGGACGTCGTAATCGTAGGGGTTCACCGCCGCGGTGGAGGGAAACTCCCCCGTCTTTTCCACGTGGCGGAATATCTCCGGCGGCGTGATGTCCACCCCGTCCCGGTAGACGTGCCCCCCCTTTATGATGTACAGCGGGATGAGGGAGATGTCAAAATCCCGCAGAATCCACGGCGCAAGGTCGCAGGTGCTGTCCGATGTGATTTTGATGGTCACGTACCCGCCCCCTGTCTTTCAAAAGGCCCGGCGCCGAACCGGCGAAATCGCGCGTAGCGCGCCTCGGTCAGCTCTTCGGCTGATTTGCTCTGCATCTTTCTGTACCACTCGGCAATATCCCGAGCGAGGGCGGAGAACATCCGCTGGGCGTCTCCCCCGCGTTCGGAGACGATGCGGTCTATGACCCCCAGTTCAAACACGTCCGCCGCCGTAAGCTTAAGGCTCTCCGCCGCCTCTGCGGCCCGTTCCGTGGTGCGCCAGAGGATGTTGGAGCAGCTCTCCGGCGAGATGACGGAGTAGATGGCGTTTTCCAGCATCCACACTTCGTTGGCCACCGAGAGAGCCAGCGCGCCGCCGCTGCCCCCTTCCCCCACGAGGATAGAGAGAACAGGTGTTCTGAGGGCCATCATCTCCATGAGGTTTTCCGCAATGGCCTGCCCCTGCCCACGCTCTTCCGCCCCGATTCCGCAGTAGGCGCCAGAGGTATCCACGAAGCAGACAACAGGGCGATTAAACTTCTCCGCCTGTTTCATTAAACGCAGGGCTTTGCGGTAGCCTTCCGGATGGGGCGTTCCGAAATTGCGGCTGATGCGGCTTTTCGTGTCCCGCCCCTTCTCCGTGGCGATGACGGTGTACGCAACGCCGTCCAGCATGGCAAGTCCGCCGACAATGGCCGGGTCATCGGCAAAACGGCGGTCCCCGTGCAGCTCCATGAAATCCTTAAAAATGCCGTTTATGAAGTTTTGCCCCGTCTGCCGGTCCTTTGACCGGGCGGCGGTGACGATTTCGTAGGCTGATTTCATCCCATGGCCCCCTTTCTCCGGTGCATCATGAGAAGCTTTCCAATGACGTGCCACTGCTCCGACCGGGGGACAATCATGTCAATAAACCCGTGTTTGAGCATTGTCTCCGCCTTCTGGAAGTTTGGCGGCAGCTTTTTGCGCACTGTCTGCTCGATGATGCGCGCACCGGTGAAGCACACCGTTGCCCCCGGCTCCGCGAGGATGATGTCCCCTTCCATGGCGAAGCTGGCGGTGACGCCCCCGGTGGTGGGGTCGGTGAGCAGGGTGATGTAGAGCAGCCCCTCGTCGCCGTGGCGCTTTACAGCACCGCTTGTTTTCGCCATTTGCATGAGAGACAAAATCCCCTCCTGCATGCGCGCCCCGCCGGAGACGGTGACGCCCAGAACGGGAAGTTTTTGCTCCGTGGCGTACTCAAACATCCGCGTGATTTTTTCGCCCACCACGGTGCCCATGCTACCCATCATGAAATACGGCTCCATGATAAAAAGGGCGCAGTCACTGCCGCCGATGCGCGCCGTGCCGCAGATTACGGCCTCCTTTTCCCGGGAGGAGATGCGCATACTCTCGAGCTTATCGGGATAGCCCGGGAAGTTTAAGATGTCCTCGCTCTCCATATCGCTCCACAGT
This sequence comes from Papillibacter sp., assembly GCA_012838125.1. Taxonomy (GTDB): domain Bacteria; phylum Bacillota; class Clostridia; order Oscillospirales; family Oscillospiraceae; genus Sporobacter. The sequence continues at coordinate 6,731 of DUPW01000002.1, read as the reverse complement.
TCCTTAAAGGAGCCGCGGTCCGTCAGGTAGCGGATGCGCTGGCGCGCGCTAATCCGGTAGCAGTGCCCGCAGCGGCAGACGTAGAGATTCTCTATGAGCACGCTCTGGGGCGTCTCATACCTGCAGGCAGGGCACGTCTCCGTCAGCTCGTACTCCATTTCCGCGCCGCGAGGCCTGTTGCGCCCGCCCTTTTCCAGCTCGTTCTTCGGTTTTCTAAAAAACAGTTCCAGTCCCAAAGCCCCTCACCTCCTTATCCAAAAAAGCTCGTGTTGTAGTCCCCCTTCAAAAAGCGAGAGTCGGACAAAATGGCAATCTGGTCATCGATGTTGTTGGGCACGCCGTCAATCACCAGTTCGCAGAGGGCCGCATGCATCTTGCGGATGGCCTCCTCCCGGGTGGCAGCGTGAACGATAAGCTTGCCCAGCAGGGCGTCATAAAACGGCGGGACGACGTAGCCCGTCCAGAGGGCTGAGTCAAAGCGCACCCGCGGCCCGCCCGGCACGTGCAAGAAGGACACCTGCCCCACACCCGCCGCGTTAATCCGGCACTCGATAGCGTGTCCGTCAAGCCGGACGTCCTTTTGCTTAACGTCCAGCGGCACCCCTGCAGCGATGCGAATCTGCCATTTGACGATGTCCATCCCCGTCACCTGCTCGGTGATGCCGTGTTCCACCTGCAATCGCACGTTCATCTCCATGAAGTAGAAGTTTCCGTCCTTGTCCAGCAGAAACTCGATGGTGCCGGCGTTTAAGTAGCCCACCGCTTTCGCCGCCCGCGCCGCTGAGTCGATGAGTTTTGCCCGCAGTTTGGAGTTAACTCCCGGCGAGGGCGTCTCCTCCACCAGCTTTTGGTTATTCCGCTGAATGGAGCACTCCCGCTCGAACAGGCAGACGGTGTTCCCCGTCTCGTCGGCGAGTATTTGCACCTCCACGTGCTTGGCGGGGTAAATCTGCTTTTCCAGATACACCGCCCCGTCCCCGAAGGCCTCCTGCGCTTCGTGGGAGGCGGTGTGAAAGGCCTGCTCCATGGAGGCAGGGTCGCTGACGATGCGAATCCCCTTCCCGCCACCGCCTGAACGCGCCTTGATAAGAACGGGGTATCCGAGTTTATCGGCGGCTTTTTTCGCCATCTCGGCACTGCTAATCACGTCCGTCCCGGGAATCACCGGCACCCCCGCCTTTTTCATGACGCGGCGCGCCGCGTCCTTGTCACCCATAAGGGCGATGACGTCGGCGCTCGGGCCGATAAACTCAATCCCGTTTTTTGCACAGAGCTTGGCAAAGCGCGGGTTTTCTGCGAGAAATCCGTATCCCGGATGGATGGCCTCGGCCTTCGTGATGAGGGCGGCGGTGATTATCTGTTCGGCGTTTAAGTAGCTCTCGGAGGAAAGTGGCTGACCGATGCACACGCTCTGGTCGGCAAGGGCCACGTGCAGGGAGTCCTTATCGGCGGTGGAATAGACGGCTACGGTGGCTATGCCCATCTCTTTACAGGCGCGAATAATCCGAATCGCCACCTCCCCGCGGTTTGCAACTAAAATCTTGGAAAACACGCCGCTCCTCCTCTATTTTCCCGGCCCGACGAGAGCGAAAGAAAACTCCGCCTTCACGCACAGCTCGCCGCCGACGCGCCCCTGTCCCTTTGCAAAGTAAAAGGGGGGCTTCGCCTTGATAATTTCGCACTCCGTCTCAAAGACATCGCCGGGCCGCACCGGCTTTTTAAAGCGCACGCCGTCGATGCCCGTAAAGTAAGGCGTTGTTCCCTCGCCGTCACTCCCCAATAGCACACAGGCCGACTGGGCCAGTATCTCGCACAATATCACACCGGGGACAACGGGGTTGCCTGGAAAATGGCCCTGCAGGAACCACTCGTCTCCCCGAACGCGGTATTTCCCAAACGCTTTATCGCCCTGCTTTTCCACCTCGTCAATCAGGAGCATGGCGTCCCTGTGCGGGATTAGCTTCATAATCTCGTCACGATTCATCGCACTTCTCCTGCCGTCAGTCAAGGCGCAGGCGAAACAGCGGGTGGCCAAACTCCACGATTTGCTTGTTCCCCACGCAAATCTCCACCACCGTTCCGCCCTTTTCCGCCGTAATTTCGTTCATCATCTTCATGGCCTCAACGATGCAGAGGGTGTCCCCCGGCTCCACCCTGTCCCCGATGGCCACGAAGGGCGGTTCCTCGGGCGCCGGCGCGGCGTAAAACACGCCCACTATAGGAGATGTGACGGTGTAGAGATTCTCCGAAGCGTGCTCCGTCTCAGGTGCGGCGCAGGCGGTCTGGGGCACCGGAGCGCTGACTGTGGGCGCGCCGTCCCCCTCGCGCTCCAGCAGGATGCGCTCATCTCCGTTTGTATAGTCAAGGCGCCGAAGCCCCGTCTCCTGCATGAGATGGGCCAGCTGCCTGATATCGCTCATTTCCAATTCAATCGCCTCTCTTCGCGAAATTTACCCGTCGATTTTCCGAAACGCCAGACACGCATTATGCCCCCCGAAGCCCATGGAGACGGACAGAGCCACAGCGGGACGGACCTGCCGCGCCGTAAGGGGGACGCAGTCGAGGTCGCAGTCGGGGTCTTGCTGGTAAAGCCCCACGGTGGGCGGCACGACGCCTGTTTTCAGCGTCAGTATAGCGGCAATGGCCTCCACCGCGCCGGCGGCGCCGAGGGTATGCCCCGTCATGGACTTCGTGGAGCTGACGACAACGTCCTTTACCCGCTGGCCCATGGCCTTTTTAATCGCCATCGTCTCGGCGGCGTCGTTGAGGGGCGTACCCGTCCCGTGGGCATTAATGTACACCGCCCCTTCAGGGCTGCCGCTTTCTGAAAAGGCGTCGGAAATGGCCCGGGCGCAGCTGTCCGCCGCCGGGTCAGGTGCCGTGATGTGATGCGCGTCGCAGGTGGAGCCATACCCTGTAATCTCTGCGTAGACTTTCGCCCCCCGGCGCAGGGCGTGTTCGTATTCCTCCAAAATCAGCGCGCCAGCCCCCTCGCCCATAACGAAGCCCGAGCGGCGCACGTCAAAGGGCAGGGACGCAGCATCCGGATCCTGCGCCGCAGAAAGGGCCGTCATGTTGGCAAATCCGGCGACAGAGAGCTCCGTAATCGCCGCTTCGCTTCCGCCGGCGATGGCGGCGTCGGCGTACCCGTGTTTTATCATGCGATACGCCTCCCCGATGGCGCTGGAGCTTGTGGCGCAGGCTGTCACAACGCTGAGGCAGGAGCACTTCGCCTTGTATCGGATGGCGATGTTCCCTGCGGCGATGTTGGCAATCATCATGGGCACAAAAAGGGGCGAAACCCTCCGCGGCCCGCCGGAAAGCAGCTTCGCATGCTCCGACATAAGGGTGATGATGCCGCCGATGCCCGAACCGAAGGACACCGCCAGCCGCTCCGGCGCCACTGCGCCGACTATGCCGCTGTCCTCCACGGCCTGCGCCGCCGCGGCAAGGGCGTACTGCGTGTAGAGGTCACTGCGGCGCGCATCGTGTTTGTCCATGTACAAAAGCGGGTCAAAATCCTTCACTTCCGCCGCGAGCCTCACTTTATGGGTACTCGTGTCAAACCGCGTGATGGGCCCGATACCGTGGCGCCCCTCCACAAGGCTTTGCCACATCGCCTCCACCGTATTGCCCACGGGCGTGATGGCGCCAAGGCCCGTCACAACCACTCTGTTCATACTCAACAACTCCTATCCGTCCTGCGGGACAGCGCTCAATTACATGGCTAATCCGCCGTCAATCCGAATCACTTCGCCGGTGATGTATCCGGCGGACTGCTGCGCCAGAAAAGCGGCAACCTCAGCCACTTCCTCCGGTGTCCCAGCCCGCCCCAGGGGAATGCTCTTAATGAGGGGGCTGCTATCCTTTAATTCCCGCGTCATGTCCGTCTCAATAAACCCGGGGGCGATGGCGTTGCAGCAGACATTTCGCGCCGCCAGTTCCCGGGCAACGGATTTGGTAAGTCCAATCAGCCCCGCCTTCGATGCGGCGTAATTTGCCTGCCCGGCGTTGCCCATCAGCCCCACCACGGAGGCAATGTTGATAATCCGCCCCGCCCGTTTGCGGACAAAAATGGGGCTTGTGTGCCGAATCATGTTAAAGGCGCCTTTGAGGTTTACGTCCAGAACGCTGTCGAAGGCGTCTTCGCGCATGGTGAGCACGAGGCCGTCTTTCGTGATACCGGCGTTGTTCACGAGGATGTCAATCGTCCCGAAGGCTTCTTTCACGGCGGCGACTGTTTTGCCCGCTTCCTCAAAGTCGGATACATCACACTGGAAAACCTCCGCCCGAACGCCGTATTGCCGTGCGATATCGGCCACCTTCAGCGCGCTCTCGCGAGAGCCGCCGTAGACGAGGGCCACGTCCGCACCGAGGGACGCCAGTTTCATCGCTATGGCCCGCCCGATGCCCCGGGAAGCCCCCGTAATGAGCGCCACTTTGCCTTTTAACACGATAATACCTCCGAAAGCGTCTGTTTAAGCGTCTCTTCGTCTTCTACATTAAGTACCCGCGCCTTATCGGTGATGCGCGCAATCAGCCCTGAAAGGACCCGGCCCGGCCCGCACTCGATTAAGGTATCCACCCCCGCTGCCACCATGTTCTCCACGGTGCGCGCCCAGAGCACGGGGCTTATCATCTGACGGGTGAGCTGAGTTTTCACGTCATCGCCGTACGGCAGCGCGGTGACGTTGGAATAGACCGGAATTTGCGGTCTGCCCACCACAACCCCCTCAAGGGCGGCGCCGAAGGCTTCTGCCGCCGGCAACATAAAGGGAGAGTGGAACCCGCCGCCCACTTTCAGGGGCAAGCAGCGGCCCCCCGCCTCTTTCACGCGGTTCTTAAAATCCTCCAGCTCCTCCGCCGCACCCGCAACGACCACCTGACCGGGGCAGTTAAAGTTGACGGGATACACCTTTTCAAAGGCGGTGCAAATCTGCGCTACCGTCTCGTTATCCAGCTTCACCACGGCGACCATGGCCGCCTTCGACTTCTCTGCCGCATCCTGCATCAGCTCGGCTCGTTTCATCACGATTTGAAGCCCTTCCTCCGCTGAAAATGCGCCGGAGACGGCAAGGGCCGCCAGCTCCCCGAGGGAAAAACCCGCGAGCATATCGGGTTTGACGCCCCCTTCCATGAGAGCCGCCGCCGCCGCTAAATCGGCACAGTAAAGGCACGGCTGGGTGTTGAGGGTAACGGCAAGCTCTTCCGCTGAATCCGTAAAGCACTGCGCCTTTGTCCCGGGGCGGATTTTCTCCGCCATGGCAAAGACGGCTTCGGCGGCGGGGCTTATTTTGCACAGGCTCTCGCCCATACCGGGTGCCTGCGCCCCCTGGCCGGGAAAAACGAGCGCTATTTTACCCATTTTCCGGCCCCTTTCAGCATCTGCTCTGCTTCCTCGAAAATCTCGCGAATCATCTCAGCTGCCGGCTGCTCCCGGCTGACCATGCCGGAGATTTGCCCGGCGAGGAAACAGCCGTTTTCGTTGTCCCCCTCTAGGGCGGCTTTCCGCAGCGCCCCCACCGCAAGCTGCTCCAGCTCATGATTTGCCATATCAGAGTACTCCGCTTTGGCATACCGGCGGGAAAAGGGAGTCTTCAGGCTGCGGACGGGATGCCCGAGTCGTTTTCCCGTGGTGATGGTGGCGATGTCGCTCGCTGAGAGAATTTTCTTCTTGTAATTTTCATGAACCGAACACTCCGTTGCCACGAGGAATCGCGTTCCCAGCTGGACGCCCTGGGCGCCCAGCATAAAACAGGCCGCCACGCCGCGCCCGTCCCCGATGCCGCCGGCGGCGATGACGGGAATATCCACCGCATCTGCCACCTGCGGGACGAGGACAAGGGTCGTTGTCTCCCCCACATGGCCGCCGCTCTCCCCGCCTTCGGCGACGACGGCCGCCGCCCCCGCCCGGGCCACCATCTTTGCCATGGCCACGGAGGCGATGACGGGCACCACTTTAATCCCCGCTTTACGCCACATGGGCATGTACTTCGAGGGGTTGCCTGCCCCCGTCGTCACCACGGGGACTCTTTCCTCGGCGCAGACGGCAGCCACCTCCTCAGCGTGAGGGCTCATGAGCATAATGTTCACACCGAAGGGCTTTTCGGTCATCTCCCGGGCGGCGCGAATCTGTTCCCGAAGATAGTCTGGGCCGGCGTTCATGGCGGAGATGATGCCGAGCCCCCCGCCGTTTGACACCGCCGCCGCAAGACGCGCGTCGGCAATCCACGCCATGCCGCCTTGAAAGATGGGGTATTCTATCCCGAAGAGGTCGCATATCGGTGTTTTAATCATCCTAAACGTCCTTTCACAAAGCCTTACGCCATTTTCGCCTCGATAAACTTCGCCAGCTCCCCGACGGTGTCGAGCTTCTGGTCCAGCTCAATTTCGATACCCAGCTCCTCCTCCAGCTGCATGACCAGCTCCACGGTGTCCAGCGAGTCGATGCCGAGGGATTCAAAGGTCGTGTCCGATGTGATGGTGGTGACATCCAAACTGAAGTGGTCTGCAATCATACGCGCGATTTTTTCAAAAACCATAGCTATTTCCTCCAATAAGTGTGTTTATCGTCACGCCGCAAGTCGCGGCAGAAACGCCGTTACGCGCCCCAGTGTAAAACGCACGCTGCGCTGGACAGCCCCCCGCCGAAGCTAGCCATGGCGATATAGTCGCCATCTTTTAACCGCCCTGCGCGGCTGAGCTCGTCTACCAGGATGGGGATGCTGGCG
>DUPW01000045.1 GCA_012838125.1 Papillibacter sp. | reverse complement strand
CTACGCGCAAATTCAAATGAACGAGCCGGTGTACATCCTCCTGAGCATCGAAAACGCTGCCGGATGGCACGCCGTCTGCACCGACTGGGACATCAGCGCCGAAGTGGATCGCGCCCGCCTGCGCACCTACCCCGTCCGGGTGGACGACCGGTCCATGCAGGCGATATTAAACGCCGCCCGGGAAATCCTCGATGAATTCGGTTACCTCATCGGCGAGAGCGATTTCGGCCGGTACCTACGCCGCGAAGCCTTATAGACAAGCGGCACACTCTTTCGGCTCACAATCTTAAACAGTATGAAAAGGCCCCGTAAAGCGCTCGCGTCTTACTTGCGGGGCAATTAGGTAAATAAAAGCCGCGGAAGGATGCTCCTTCCGCGGCTTTCTCAATCAAAAGGCGCCCTCAAAAGAGAGCGCCTTTTATGATGCTTATTTCTTGCTTTTGCCGGCTGCGGCGGTGGTTTTGCCGCTGTCTCTCAGATAGCAGAACCAGTAGGGCAGGGCGATGAACACGATACTGCCGAGCATATTGCCGACGGTCACGGGCAGCAGGTTCTTCAGGAGCATGTTGCCCACGGTGAGCGCCCCCACATTGAGGCTTTCATTGGCCATTTGTGCCGCACCCAGGAAAATCGGGTTGGTGCGGGCCAGCAGGCCGGCGGTGATGTAGTACATGTTGGCAACGGAGTGCTCGAATCCCGAGATGATGAAGAACATAATCGGGAAGAACAGGCCCAGAATCTTGCCGGGGATGTCCTTGGCCATGTACGCCATCCAGACGGCGATGCAGACGAGGAAGTTGCACAGGATGCCCTTAAAGAGGGCGGAGGTGCCGGTGAGCGTCACTTTACCAACGGCCACGGTGATGGTGCTGATAGCCACCTGATTGGAGAAGGCGGAGATGACGCCGCCGTTGACCACCAACAGCGCAATGATGAGGCTGCCGATATAGTTGCCTATGTAGACGCAGACCCAGTTTTTCAGCAGCTGCCCCACTTTAAAACGGCGGGCCAGCAGCGGAATCACAAGGAGCGTGTTGCCCGTAAACAACTCACTGCCGGCGATGAGAACCATCGCAAGGCCGCCCGGGAAAACGAGGCCGCTGATAATCTTGGCCACCGCGCCGTTTGAAATGGTGGACGAGGCAATGGTGGACGCCACCGAAGCTAAAGCAATGAACATACCGGCGAGGATGCCGAGTATAATCGCTTTGACGGCGGGAAGCTTGGCCTTCGTTTCACCGACGGACAGATAATACTCTGCGTTTTCTTTAGGTGAATGCATGAATGTAACCCCCAAATTACTACTAATGAAACAGGCCCGCGCAGCCAATACGCCGTGCAGGGCTCCGGCACTTTCCAAACCGCGAGGGCGGGAAAACTGCCAAACTACACTATACAATAACCCCGCCGCCTTTTCAAGGCATAATTTTTACTTTGGGTGGCGATAAGTGGCAAGATTATACATTGAGATTGAACGTCGCCCCCATCGATGCTATACTTTACAGAAGAAAGAGATAAGGAGGAGCAGACATGGCAGACAGTGCCAGCTTCATCGAATTTATGATGGCTGCAAGCGTCTTGACATTCGGCGACTTTACCACGAAAAGCGGGAGAAAGACGCCGTATTTCATAAACACCGGAAATTATAAAACCGGCGCGCAGATTTCCACCCTCGGCGACTTCTATGCCGACGCAATCGTAAAAAGCGGGGTGACGTTTGACGCGCTTTACGGCCCTGCCTACAAAGGCATCCCCCTCGTTGCGGCGGCGGCTTCGTCCCTCCACCGAAATTACGGGATGGACGTGCCCTATTGCTTTAACCGCAAGGAGGCGAAGGACCACGGCGAAGGGGGCCTCATCGTAGGCTACCAGCCGAAGGACGGGGACACCTTGGTCATCGTTGAAGATGTTGTCACGGCGGGAACGGCTGTTCGTGAAACGATTGCGCTTTTAGGCCATGTGGCGCAGGTGACGATTTCGGCTCTGTTCGTCTCTGTAGACCGGATGGAGCGGGGCACCGGCGCCCGTTCGGCGCTGGAGGAGCTGCGCAGGGAGTATGGCATTGACGTCTACCCCATCGTCACTGTGCGGGACATCATCGCCGCCCTGCCGGCGGGAGATGAGCGCATCGAAAAAATGGAACGCTACCTCGCCGAGTATGGCGCCACGGCAACATGAGCGTCCACAAAGGGCATAGGGAGCGGATGAAACGGCGCTTCCTCGAGCACGGAATTGAGAGCTTTGAGGAACATCATGTTTTAGAGCTTCTGCTTTTTTATGCGCTGCCTCGAGTAGACGTGAACCCCCTTGCGCATAATCTAATCAACAGGTTCGGTTCCCTTGCGGCGGTGTTCGACGCGCCCATTGACGAACTTATTAAGGTGGACGGCGTCGGTCGCAATACGGCGACGCTGATTAAGCTCATGCCGCAGGTGGCCCGGCGCTATATGATATCCCGCGCCAGCTTAAGCGACATACTGGACACGACCGAGAAAGCGGGAAGGTACCTACTTCCCCGATTTTTCGGCGAGCGGGACGAAGTCGTCTATCTTGTGTCCCTCGACGCAAAGTGCAAAGTCCTCAACTGCCGGCTGATGTTCCGGGGCAGCGTCAATTCCGCCAGCGTCAGCATCCGCAAAATCGTGGAAACGGCCCTGTCCTTTAACGCAACGAGCGTCATATTGGCGCACAATCACACAAGCGGCATCGCCCTGCCCTCCAGGGAGGACCAGATGACGACCCGGCGCGTGGAAGCGGCGCTGAAAGCTGTGGACATCGTGCTGGCAGACCATATCATCGTGGCGGATGAGGACTTCGTGTCTCTTGCAGACAGCGGCTTCTTCCGCAATACATAGAGTTAAGAGGTGGACCCCATGCCCGAATTCAAGGTAGTCAGTGAATTTACTCCCTCCGGCGACCAGCCGGAGGCAATTGAAGGGCTTGCGTTCGGGATTGAAAACGGTTTACAGGAACAGACGCTGCTGGGTGTCACCGGTTCGGGTAAAACGTACACCATGGCGAAAGTCATCGAGAAAATCCAGCGCCCCACCCTCGTTTTAGCCCACAACAAAACGCTGGCGGCGCAGCTGTGCAGCGAGTTTCGCGAGTTCTTCCCGGACAATGCCGTGGAGTACTTCGTCTCGTACTACGACTACTACCAGCCCGAGGCGTACATCCCATCCACGGACACCTACATCGACAAAGACAGCTCCATCAACGATGAGATTGAGCGGCTGCGCCACTCCGCCACCTCCGCCCTTTCGGAGCGGCGGGACGTCATCGTGGTGGCGTCCGTCAGCTGTATCTACGGACTGGGAGACCCCATCGACTACGCCAACATGGTTGTCTCCCTGCGAGTCGGCCAGAAGCGGGAGAGGGACGCCCTCCTTGATAAGCTCGTGGAAATCCGCTACGGCCGTAACGATATCGCCTTCGAGCGCAACACCTTCCGCGTTCGGGGGGACACGGTGGAGATTTTCCCCGTCTACGCCCGGGAGCACGCCATCCGTGTGGAGTTTTTCGGGGACGAGATTGACCGCATCAGCGAAATCAACGTGGTCACCGGCACGCCCGTGCGAAACCTCGCCCACGTGGCCATATACCCCGCCTCCCACTACGTGACCACACCGGAGAAAATGGAGCGCGCCATCAAAGAGATAAAAGAAGAGATGAAGGAGCGCGTGGCATACTTTGAGAGCCAGAACAAGCTGGTGGAGGCCCAGCGGATTCACCAGCGCACCATGTACGACATCGAGATGATGACGGAGCTGGGCTACTGCACAGGCATTGAAAACTACTCCCGCATCATCACAGGTCGCCCCCCCGGCTCGGCGCCCATGACGCTGCTGGACTATTTCCCGAAGGACTTTATCCTTTTCGTGGACGAAAGCCACGTGACGCTGCCGCAGGTGCGAGCGATGTATAACGGCGACAGGGCCCGCAAGGAATCCCTTGTGGAATACGGTTTCCGCCTGCCCTCCGCCTTTGACAACCGCCCCTTAAAGTTCGACGAGTTCATGGAGCGGATTAATCAGGTCATTTACGTCTCTGCCACGCCGGGTGAATTTGAAAAATCCCGTTCGGCCCAGATTGTGGAGCAGATTATCCGGCCAACAGGCCTTTTGGACCCGAAAATCTCCGTCCGGCCCACGGAAGGCCAGATTGATGACCTCATCCACGAAATCCGGGTGCGTGAAAAAAAAGGCGAGCGGGTGCTCGTCACCACCCTCACGAAAAAAATGGCGGAGGACCTCACAAGCTACCTCTCCGGAGCAGGCATCCGCGTGCGGTACATGCACCACGACATCACCACCATCGAGCGCATGGAAATCCTGCGGGACCTGCGCATAGGCGAGTTTGACGTCCTCGTAGGCATTAACCTGCTGCGGGAGGGGCTGGACCTGCCGGAAGTCTCCCTTGTGGCCATACTGGACGCAGACAAGGAGGGCTTTTTGCGCAGCGAGACGTCCCTCATCCAGACAATCGGCCGCGCCGCCCGCAACGCAGAGGGCACCGTCATCATGTACGCCGACACGGTGACCCGTTCCATGCGGGCCGCCATCGACGAGACGGAGCGCCGCCGAGCCAAGCAGGAGGCTTACAACAAGGCCCACGGCATCACCCCAAAGACGATTCAAAAGAGCGTGCGGGACATCATCGAAATCTCTATCGCAGACGATGGGGCGGAGAAGGGCGAGGGCACCGTAAAACTCACAAAGCGCGAGCGGGACGAGCTTGTCTCTAAGCTTGAAAAAGAGATGAAGAAAGCCGCCCAAATGCTGGAGTTTGAAATTGCGGCCCAGCTGCGCGACCGCATTAAGAAGCTGCGGGGCGAGTAAATAAACAAAATCCGAGCCTTTCAAAACCAAAGGCGTCGGGCGAATAAAACAGGTTCTATAATAAATGTTGGGGTTTTGACGAACTCCAACATTTGACTTTTTGATCAAAAAGGTAGAGCAT
>DUPW01000044.1 GCA_012838125.1 Papillibacter sp. | reverse complement strand
TCCGGATTTCGCGGGGCGAAATCCCTAAACCTAAAGCGCACGCGCGCGGACGTACTCTCGCGCCGCCGCATCGGCACTTAAAATGTCGACGAGTGCCGGCGCGGATATGTTCCTTATCGTCTCCAGTGCGCCGCTTACATACTCTTCAATCTCCAAAAAGGAAATCTTCCCCATGAGAAACAGCTCCACCGCCGCTTCATTCGCCGCGTTGAGAACGGCGCAGGCAACTCCGCCCTCCCGGGCGGCTTTTTTCGCCAGTTTTAAGCACCCGAACACATCCTCCTCCGGCTTTTCAAAGGTGAGGGTGCCGATTTCCGCGAGATTCAGCTCCGGCGTCAGAGACACAGCGCGCTCGGGGTATGTGAGGGCGTACTGAATCGGCAGGCGCATATCCGGGGGGGATAGCTGGGCAAGGACGCTGTTGTCCTCAAAGGCCACCATGGAGTGGATGATGCTCTGGGGATGGACGAGGATGTCAATATCCTCAGCCGGCTGAGAGAACAGGTGCATCGCCTCGACGAGCTCCAGCCCCTTGTTCATCATAGTGGCGGAGTCCACCGTAATCTTCGGCCCCATCCGCCAGCTGGGATGTTTAAGGGCCTCTTCTTTCGTCACGCGGGATAATTCCTCCCGGGTTCTCCCGCGAAAGGGCCCGCCGGAGGCGGTGAGGATGATTTTCTGCAGGGCTTTTCCCCCGGAGCCTGCAAGGCACTGGAATATGGCCGAGTGCTCGGAGTCCACGGGGATTATCTCCGCCCCCCGCTCCCGCGCCCTTTTCATCACAAGCGCGCCGGCGCAGACGAGAGTCTCTTTATTGGCCAGGGCGATGCGCTTGCCCGCATCGATGGCGGTAAGGGTGGGCATAAGCCCCACCGTTCCCACCACAGCGGTGACAACGCAGTCTGCCTCCTCTAAAGACGCCGCCTGACACAGCCCCTCCTCGCCGGAGACGACTTTTACGGGCAGGTCACGAAGCCGCCCCGCCATATCACGGGCGCCCGCTTCGTCGTACACCGCCACAAGCGCCGGGCGGACGGCCCGCGCCTGCTCCTCAAGGCGCGGCGAGGCATGCCCCGCCGCCAGGGCTAAGACGCGGATGTCAAGTTTTTTCACCACCTCGAGGGTCTGCCGGCCGATGGAGCCGGTGGACCCCAGTATGGAAATGCTCTTTTGCATGGCAAACTCTCCAAAACGCCCTAAAATGCGGGCATCAGTACAGCCAACAGATAGAGGACCGGTGCGGCGAAAATCATGCTGTCAAACCGGTCTAAAATGCCACCGTGGCCGGGAAGCAGGCTTCCATAGTCCTTAACGCCGTACTCCCGCTTTATGAGGGAAAAGGCAAGGTCCCCCAGCTCCGTCACCACGCCGCCGAGAAGCCCGTAAAGGACAAGGGCGAAAAAGTCGGGGGAAAGGCCCGCGGCGTATTTGAGAATCACGCCAAAGAGGGCCGAGGCGGCGACGACTGTGGCAATCCCGCCGATGCACCCTTCCAGCGATTTTTTGGGGCTCACGTGAGGGAAAATGTGCCGCTTTCCGAAGAATACACCCACAAAGTACGCCCCGCCGTCCGTGATAAACGCCACGATGAAGGGGATGAGCACATACAGCTGCCCGTTATCAAGCTGCCGCAGTTTTACCAGAGACGAAAACAGCGTGGGGATGATAATGCCGGCGAAAACAGCCGCGAAAAGGTAGAGCACGGGGAAGGCCTTTTCACGAACGGCTGCGGCGACGCCTTCGGCAAAAATGGCGCAGAGGAACACAATCAAAACAGCCCGCACCACAAGAATCTCCGGCAGCCAGAAAACGCCCAGGGGAATTGCGGCGCCGGCGATGCAGGAATAGGCCACAAGGCGCCTGAGGGCTCCTGCCCCCACCGTCCGGAGCATCTCCCACGCTCCCAGGGCGCAGAGAGCTGCCACGAAAAGGGCCGTGGCCACGGGGGGCAGAAAATAGAGGATAACAAACAGCAGCGGCACAAAAATGACCGCCACAAGAATTCTCGCTCGCATAGATTTATCCTTTCACTCCGCCAAACCGCCTGTCACGCTTTTGATAGGCGAGGATGGCGCGGTCAAGCTCCTTCTCCGTAAAGTCCGGCCAGAGCACATCGGTAAAATACAGCTCTGCGTAAGCCGCCTGCCAGAGAAGGAAGTTGGACAGGCGCATTTCCCCGCTGGGACGGATGATAAGGTCCGGGTCGCCAATCCCTGCGGAGTAGAGGTAGGCGGAAAACTTCTCTTCCGTCAACTCTTCGCCCGTTTTCCTGAAATGCTCGGCGTAGGCCCGGGCCGCCCGGATGATTTCGTCCCGCCCGCCGTAATTGACGCAGAGGTTCACCTGCACGCCCTCGTATCGGGCGGAGATTCGCTCCGTTTCAAGAATAAGCCGGCGCAGTTTCGGCGAAAGGACGGAAATATCCCCAAATACCTTCAGTTTTACGCGGTCTTTCTCCATCGTCTCGAGGGCCTCGTAAAGGTATTTTTCAAAAATGTCCATAATCGCCTGCACTTCGTCGGCCGGGCGCTTCCAGTTTTCCGTTGAAAAGGCATAGACCGTTAAATATTCTATGCCGATGTTTTTGCAGTATGTTGCAATACGGCGGAAAGTTTCCGCTCCCGCGGCGTGGCCGAGGGAACGGGGCATGCCGCGCTTTTTCGCCCAGCGTCCGTTCCCGTCCATAATCAAGGCAATGTGGCGGGGCAGCCTCGTCATGTCGAGCTTCCCCGCCTTGCCGTCTTTTTTGCCGAATAGTTTCATGATTTGCGTCACGTCCTCACCGTCGTCTCGCTGCGGCGGCAAAAGCGTCCGCCCGCCTCGAGCGTGGCGTCCAGTGCTTATATCTCGTAAAGCTCCTTCTCTTTCTTCTCGGCAACTTTATCGATTTCCTTGATGTAATCGTCCGTCAGCTTCTGAAGGCTCTTCTCGATGGACTTTAAGTCATCTTCCGTAATCTCGGACTTCTTCTTCTGTCCCTTGAAGAAGTCGAGGGCGTCACGGCGCACGTTGCGCACGGCCACCTTCGCATCCTCGGCGTATTTGGAGATGAGCTTCACCAACTCCTTGCGGCGCTCTTCCGTCAGCTGCGGGAACACAAGGCGGATGACGCGGCCGTCATTGGTGGGGTTGATGCCGAGGTCAGACGCCTGAATGGCCCGCTCGATGTCTTTGAGCGTGGACGCATCCCAGGGCTGAATCACGATGGTTCTCGGGTCGGGGGAAGTGACCGATCCAATCTGGGAAATGGGCGTTGGAACGCCGTAGTATTCCACTTTGATGGGATCCAGCACCGCCGCGTTGGCGCGCCCGGCGCGCACAGAGGCAAATTGCGACTGCAGCACTTCAACAGTCTTCTTCATCTTTTTCTCGTATTCGGTAAACAGATCGTCAGCCATTATGCTTCTACCTCCTGAAGTAATGTGATAGGGTGTTTCGTGTTAACCAACAATGGTTCCGATTTTTTCGCCGAGAATGACACGCAGGATGTTCTCGGGGTCTTCCAGCGCGAAAAGGATAACGGGGATGTGGTTATCCATGGAAAGGCTCGTAGCCGTGGAGTCCATGACGGCCAGCTTCCGGGCTAAGACCTCGTCGTAGGAAATGCTGTCAAATTTGACGGCGTTGGGGTCCACCTTCGGGTCGGCGCTGTAGACGCCGTCTATGTTTTTGGCAAGCAGGATGACGTCCGCCCCAATCTCCGCCGCCCTCAATACGGCGGCCGTATCGGTGGAGAAGTAGGGGCAGCCTGTGCCGCATCCGAAAATCACCACCCGCCCGTTGCGCAGGTGCTTGTCCGCCTTCAGGCGGATGTACGGTTCGGCAACGGCCCGAATCTCCAGCGCCGTCTGAACCCGAACGGGCACGTCCATCTGCTCGAGGACGTCCGCCACGGCAAGGCAGTTCATCACCGTGGCCATCATGCCCATGTGGTCAGCCCGGGTGCGCTCGATTTTCCCTTCCCCGTCCTTGAGGCCGCGCCAGAAGTTCCCGCCGCCCACCACAAGGCCAATCTCAACGCCAAGATCCACACATTTTTTAATAACGGCGCAAACGCTTCGGATGACGTCAAAGTCAAGGCCGAAGTGTTTTTTCCCGGCCAGCGCTTCGCCGCTGATTTTGAGTAATACACGCTTGAATACTGGTTTTTTCTCCTCCATACATACCTCCGAGAAGCTTATTCGGCTTATTTTAATATATTTTAGCCTGAATTGGAAGAGGGCGGGAGAAATTCTTCCGCTATGTAGAACTTTTTGTCTATCCCCTGTCTCGTTCTTGACAATGCCCGCGCCGCTTGTTAGCATAGTGAAACGGTTCTTTTTTGTTTGTAAAAAAATAGTTTCTGCTCTTACATAGATTTCCCATTTAAATCGGAGGTTTTTTTACCATGCAGCGTAGCGATTATCTCACTACCGAGAGTGTGCCCCGGGCGCTTTTGCGTTTTAGCATCCCTGTGATACTCTCGAGCATTTTCCAGGTGCTCTATTCGGCTGTGGACCTCATCGTCATCGGCCATTTTGCGGAGACCGCCGCCATCTCGGGCGTGTCCGTCAGCGGCCAGCTCATGACGACGGTGGCCATGATTCTCTCAGGTCTCACAACAGGCGTCACGGTTCTGCTCGGCCAGTACGCCGGCGCGAAGAACGAAGCCGACATTAAAAAGACGGTCGGCACCGCCATCACGCTCTTTGCCGCCCTCGCCCTCGTGGTGATGTCCGCACTGCTTATCTTCCGTGATTCCCTCATAAGTATCCTGAATACACCGCCCGAAGCTGTACACCACGCCGTGAGCTACCTCACCATCACGGCCTTCGGCACCCCCTTTATCATGGGCTTTAGCGTCCTCGGCAGCATCTTCCGCGGCTCGGGTGACTCGAAGTCCCCGTTTCTCTTTATCGCCACCGCCTGTACGACGAACATCATTTTAGACCTTCTTTTCGTCGCCGTGCTCAAAATGGACGCCGCCGGCGCCGCGCTGGCCACCGTTATCGCCCAGGGCGTGAGCCTTGGCTTATCGGCGTTTCGCCTTGCCCATCGCGGCATCGGTGTGAAAATTACGCTGAAGGACATCCGCTTCTCTCTGGCGCAGTTTAAGAGAATCCTGCTTATCGGCGTCCCGCTGTGCATGCAGGACGCCCTCGTGAGCCTTTCCTTCCTGTTTATCACGTCCGTCATCAACAGCATGGGACTGACGCAGTCCACCGCCGCCGGCATCGTGGAAAAGCTCACCAGCTTCCTCATGATGCCCTCCATCGCCATCTCCGTCTCGGTGGCAACGATGTCGGCCCACTGCGTCGGCGCAGGGCTCTACAAGCGCGCCATGCAGGTGCTGCGCACCGCCATCTCCATCGCCTTGGGCTTCGCCGTTGTTATCGTCACCTTCGTCTGGATTCGCGGGGACCTGCTTATCAGAATCTTCAAAAGGGACGATATGGCCGTTATCGAGCAGGCCGTGCTCTTCTTAAGGAGCTACTCCTTAGACTGCCTTGTGGTGGCCTTCGTCTTCAATTTTAACAGCTTCTTCTCAAGCTGCAACCGCTCCATCTTCTCCATGGTGCACTCCATTCTGACGACGATTTGCATCCGCGTCCCCTTCGTGTACTTCGCGGCCAAAGCCGGCGCGTCCCTGGCCACCATCGGTCTGGCTGCGCCCCTGTCCACCTTTGGCTCCCTCCTTCTGTGCATCGGCTACTTCATCTACCTCGGCAGAAAGGGCACTTTTAAGACCAACGCCACCCTCCCTGTTCCGGAGGAGGCCGGCGTGGCTGCTGCAATTTCTGAAGCCGCCACGGACGCCGTCAGCCCCATAGCCGCCGCAATTCCCGAAGCCGCCACGGATGCGGAATAACGTGTACTTATAAAAATCCCGATTCCCCTTTCGGAAGAATCGGGATTTTTTGTTTTACCGGTTGGGCAGATATTCTGTGGGACTTACCGGCTCGCCGTCTTTCCACATTTCAAAGTGCAGGTGGCTGGCCTCGCTGGACTCGCCTAAGGCTGTGTCGCCCACGGAGCCGATGACGGCGTTTTGCGCCACCTGATCCCCCACCTTCACTACGGGTACCGAGGCGAGGTTTGCGTATTTGCTCACCAGGCCCCCCGCGTGCTCGATGGTCACCACGGTGCCCAACAGGTCGTGTACTGAGATGTCCGTCACGGTGCCGTCCGCCGCGGCGTAGACCTTTGCGCCTAAGGGAGCGGCGATGTCGATGCCCGGGTGGGCGCGCCAGTCGCCGAGGGTCTTGTTATACACCAGCTCGCTCACGGCGTAAACGCCCTGAATGTCTCCGAGGACGGGCCAGACGAAGGTGAGGCTGGTGGATGAGGACTTCTTGCGCTCGTCTTCGGCGTTGTCTTCAGGCGATGTACTCTTGTTCGGCTGATTTTCGGCTTCTCCCTGATTGTCCTTGGCCTCGGGGCTCGCCTTCGGCTGTTCGGCTACACCCTCGTCCCGCGGCCGCACCACCGGCTGCTCCGCCAGCTCGTCAATGTCCGGCAGCTCCGTGAGGGTCTCATCCTGCGGGGCGGACGCTTCCTGCGCCGGTAAACTCGGTGTGTAGGTGGCGTCTAAATGGATATCCGGCGTCTTCACCCGCGCCGGTGTGGACAGAAGAATCCACGCCGAGATGCCGATGACGGCCACACACAGAAACAGGACGACGTAAAACCCCTTGCCGGCGAAGAAATCCCCGACTATGCGGCTAAAACTCTTCTTTTTGTTCACAGCAGAACCTCCTAAATTGTGTGTTGTTGCCTACCTTCCCGCGTTTTGTAAGCAAAAACAGCGTGTATGCCGATATTTTTGACGGCATACACGCTGTTTATACCAATTTTAGGATAAAATTCTGTATTTTCCCTGCGGGTTGTCTTATTTTCGGCCGCCGGGTTTTGTCTCCGATTTTCCTGCGGGGCGGAAGCTGTCTTTCAGGGCCACGGAGCGGTTAAAGACGGGTTTTTCCGGTGTAAAGTCCCGGCTGTCGGGGGTGAAGTAGCCCAGACGCAAAAACTGGAACGCATCGCCGATTTTTACGTCACGGAGCATCTTCTCCGCTTTGCAGTCGGCGAGCACCTCAAGGGAGTTGGGGTTGAGGCAGTCCATGAAGTCCTCCCCGCTCTCCGGGTCGGGGTCGGAGAAGAGGTTGTCGTACAGGCGCACCTCCACGTCCACGGCCGATTCCGCGTCCACCCAGTGGATGGTGCCCCGGACTTTGCGTCCGTCCGGCGTGGTGCCGCCGCGGGTGGCCTCGTCGTACTCGGCGAAGACTTCCACCACATTGCCCTCCTCGTCCTGCCGGTAACCCGTGCAGCGGACGATATACGCTGATTTCAGGCGCACCTCGTTGCCCACGAAGAGGCGGTTATACTTCTTCGGCGGGTCAATCATAAAGTCCTCCGCATCAACCCAGAGGTTGCGGGAGAAGGACACCTGACGTGCGCCGGCGCTTTCATCCTCGGGGTTGTTCTCCACGTCGAACAGTTCCGTCTTCCCCTCGGGGTAGTTGGTGATGGTGAGTTTCAGAGGTCGCAGGACCACCATCGCCCGCTGGGCTACTTTATTGAGATCCTCCCGCAGGCAGAACTCTAAGAAGGAGTAGTCTACGGTGCTGGGCGTTTTCGCCACGCCGATGCGCTCCACGAAGTTGCGGATGGACTGGGGCGTGTAGCCCCGGCGGCGCAGGCCGCAGAGGGTGGGCATGCGGGGGTCGTCCCAGCCGTCCACGAGTTTCTCCTCCACGAGACGGCGGAGCTTTCTTTTGGACATGACGGTATAGTTCATATCAAGGCGGGCAAACTCAATTTGGCGCGGCTTGCACGGCACGTCCGTGTTTTCAATCACCCACTCGTAGAGGGGGCGGTGGTCTTCGTATTCAAGAGAGCAGAGGGAGTGGGTCACACCCTCCAGAGCGTCCTGAATGGGATGGGCAAAGTCGTACATCGGGTAGATGCACCACTTGTCCCCCTGCCGGTGGTGGTGGGCGAAGCGGATGCGGTAGATAACCGGGTCGCGCATATTGAAGTTGCCGCTGGCGAGGTCAATCTTCGCCCGCAGCGTCATGCTCCCTTCGGGAAATTCCCCGTTGCGCATGCGCTGAAACAGGTCAAGGCTCTCCTCAATAGGCCGGTCCCGGTAGGGACTCGTGGCGGGAACGCCGATATCCCCCCGGCGCGCGCGCATCTCCTCCGGCGACAGCTGGCAGACGTAGGCAAGGCCTTTTTTTATAAGGCCCACCGCCAGCTCGTATGTTTTTTCAAAATAGTCGCTGCCGTAATAGAAGCGGTCGCCCCAGTCGTAGCCCAGCCAGTGGATATCTTCCTTGATGGCTTCCACGTATTCTTCGTCTTCCTTTAAGGGGTTTGTATCGTCCATACGCAGGTTGCACAGGCCACCGTATTTTTCGGCGATGCCGAAGTCAATGGCCAGTGCCTTGCAGTGCCCGATATGGAGATAGCCGTTCGGCTCGGGAGGAAAACGGGTATGAACGGTTTGGCCGTGAAAGCGCCCGCCGGGGGCTAAGTCTTCTTCCACAAAGGTCTCTATAAAATTCTTCGGTCCATCGTTCATATCTCACATCATCTCCCAGTGTGTTATAGAGACTTATTATAAACGATTTCATTGTCTTTTACAATGCGGCTATGGTAAAATAAGCACATCTTACCGGAAAGGCGTACGAAAGGAGGCCCTCTATGTACGATATCGTCGTCATAGGCAGCGGTCCGGCCGGTCTCTCTGCCGCCATCACCGCAAAAATGCGCAACAAAAGCGTGGCCGTCGTCTCCAACAACAGAACGGACAGCGGCCTGTATAAAGCCGCAAAGGTCGATAACTACCCCGGTTTCCCCGCCGTCTCCGGCGCGGAGCTCCTCAATAAATTCTCCATGCACGCCGCCGGCATCGGCGCGGAGATGATTCGTGGGCGCGTCACCTCTGTCCTCCCCATGGGTAATCAGTTCGGCGTCTCCTACGGGGCGGAGATGGTGTCCGCCAAGGCCCTCGTCATCGCCACCGGCGTTGTCCAGTCCTCGGTGTTTCCCGGAGAGGAGGCCCTTCTGGGAAGCGGCGTCTCCTACTGCGCCACCTGCGATGGGATGCTCTACCGGGGCAAAAAGGTCTGCGTCGTCAGCCTGACGCCGGAAGCAGAGGAGGAGGCGGCGTTTCTCGAGTCCATTGGCTGTGAAGTTGTGCGCCTCACAACGAAAAAAATCGTCATAAACGGGGAACATAAGGTTACATCCGTAACGGCTGACGGGGAGGAGATTCCCTGTGAAGGCGTGTTTATCCTACGCCCGTCCATCGCGCCGGCCATGTTGGTGCCGGGGCTTTTGATGGCGGACGGGCACATTCAGGTGGACCCGAAGATGCGCACGAATATCCCCGGCGTTTTCGCCGCGGGAGACTGCACGGGCGCGCCCTATCAGGTGGCAAAAGCCGTGGGAGAAGGGCTTGTGGCCGTCCTCTCGGCCGTTGAGTATCTTGCTGGCAGCAAATAACAGAGGAAAGGCTGTGTCGCTATGGAAGAGACCGTCCTCCACCTGACGAAAGACGATTTTAACGAGAAAACAGGGATGGGCATCGCCCTTGTGGATTTCTGGGCCGGCTGGTGTATGCCCTGTAAAATGCTCGCCCCCATTATTGACGGCATCGCAGCGGAGTATGCCCCCCGTGGCGTCACCGTTGCAAAGGTGGATATTGACGCGGAAATCGAGCTGGCGGGGGAGTACGCCATCATGAGCATCCCCACGGTACTCCTTCTAAAAGACGGCGAGGAAATCTCCCGTTACGTGGGCGTTCAGCCAAAGGAAATCTACACCGCCGCGCTGGATAAAATCCTCGCCGGCAATGTGGACGAAGCGGTGGAGTTCGTCTCGCCAAACAAAGATTAACCTGTCTAAAAAAATGACCGCCTGTCTCCTTACCGGAAACAGGCGGTTTTTTCGTTTTTCTTTACGGATAATAGACCACGAGGGCTTTTCGGCACTCTTCGCCGCCGTATACGACCTCAAATCCGGCGTCAATGAGGGCCCTTGCCGTTTCAACGGGAATCTCCGCCGTCTCGTACCCATCCGGCTGCGCCATGAATTCGATGTCCGTGAGCTCTTCAGGCATCTCCCCGTGCACGGTGATGACGGCGTAGTACACCGCCGCTTCCGCCATTTCCATGGTGGGTTCCGGCATGGAGGATACCCCCGGGGGCGCATAGCCTAAAATGCCCTGCATTGTGGGGCGTTCCGCCGTCTGGATACCGCCGATGACGTCATTTCCGCGGGCTTGCGCTTCTTTTTCCATCCCCGCCGCCGGCGGCGCACTATCCGTTTTCCCTGAAACGGGCTCATCCGGCGAGGCGGAATCGTCCGTTGCCTCAGAGGCGCTGAACCAGACGTTTGATTCGTCTCCGTCCTCCACCACGTCGCAGGTTCCGACCCCTTCCGCCTCCTGCGGGAAGGCGCTCGGGGCGGCGGCGAGCATAAGCTGGGCAGATTCCTCCGTCTCCTTTTTCGGCTGCAGGGCGCCCCGCAGGGGCGAGACAAGCAGAATCAGCGCTAAACAGACCGCGGCCGCAACCGTCGTCATCCATGGCTTTATGAATATCAATTTCCCGCGCTTTTTGCCCGGCTCCCCGGGCAACGAGGCGATTCGGTCCATCACACGTTTCCGGAAATCCTCCGGCGGCTTCGGCACCGCCGAAAGCTCCTTTGACATGGCCTTATACAGCTTCAGCAGAGACGCGCACGCCTTGCATTTAGTTATGTGTTCGTCAATTTTTTCGTGTTCTTCCGGCGTCAGTTCGCCGTCGATTAAGGCGCTTAAAAGCTCCTCAAATTCTTCACAAGAAGTCATGCGTCTCCACCTCCCTTTCACCTGTATGACGGTCTTCCTGAATAAAAGTTCCCTCGTCAAACCCGGGATTTCTTCTCAGCAGTTCCGCCAGTTTCCTGCGGGCCCGGGCCAGGCGGGATTTGACCGTCCCTTCGCTGATATTCAAAGTGCGGGCGATGTCCTGATAGCTCAGGCCCGTCATCTCCCGCATGACGATAATCTCTTTATGATGCGGCGGCAGGGCGTCCACACATTCAGCCAGCACCCGGCGAAGCTGGTTCGTCTCCATGATGGCGACAGGGTCGGTGCTCTCGTCTGCAATCTCCAGCTCCGTCGTCTCCCCGTCCTCGTCCGTATAGGCCAGCGCGTAGGTCTGGGTGCGCTTGCGTTTTCTGATAAAGTCGATGCAGATATTATATGTAAGGCGGTACAGCCAGACGGAAAAGCGGCTTTCTCCCCGAAAGCCTTTGAGGCCCGAGAAGGCCTTGATGAAACTCTCCTGCGCCATATCCAGTGCGTCTTCCTCGTTGCCCACCATCTTCAACGCCAGGGCATAGACCTTCCTCTCGTTTTCGGCAACGAGCTGCTCAAACGCCTGCGTGTCCCCCTCGAGAACACGCCGGATGATGTCACGTTCTTCCGTAGCCGTCATTGCCTCACCTCAATTCTCGTTTCATCACGTCCGCCAGGCGGCGAAACTCCTCCACCGTCTCCACTTTCATAATTTTTTCGCGGAAAAAGCTCGCGCCGCGCACGCCCTTGAGGTACCACGCGAAATGGCGCCGCCCCTCAAGACACGCAACACGCTCGCCCTTATCCTCAGTAGCCAGTTCAAGCTGGCGCAGGGCCGTGTCAATGCGCTCCGGTATCGGCGGCAGGGGCGGGATGGGTAACCCCTCCAGCGCCGCATTTGCCTGCTGGAAGAGCCACGGGTTGCCGAAGGCCCCTCGGCCAATCATCACCATATCGCAGTCGGTGACCTTTAAGATGCGCACGGCGTCCTCCGGAGCGAATACATCGCCGTTTGCAATAACGGGCACGCGCACCGCCTCCTTGACGGCGCGGATAATGTCCCAGTCGGCTCTGCCGGAATACATCTGCACCCGTGTCCGTCCGTGAACGGCAATGGCCGCGGCGCCCGCTTCCTCCGCCATTCTGGCAAACTCCACGGCGTTAATGCTGCCGCTGTCCCACCCTTTGCGGATTTTCACCGTGACGGGGCAAGGGACGCTTTTTACGACGCTTTCAATCACGCGCTGGGCCTTGTCGGGGTCCCGCATGAGGGCGCTGCCGTCTCCGCTTTTCACGATTTTGCCCACGGGGCATCCCATGTTGATGTCGATGAAGTCTGCGCCGGAAATCTCCAGCGCAAGGGCGGCGGCCTCGCCCATGCACGCCGGGTCGCTGCCGAAAATCTGCGCGGCAGCGAGGTGCTCCCCATCGCTCAGGCGCAAAAGGCCGCGGGTCTTTGAATCCTGATAAACAAGCGCCTTGGCGCTGACCATTTCTGTATACGTCAGTCCCGCGCCCTTTTCGCGGCATATCGCGCGAAAGGCTCTGTCGCACACGCCCGCCATGGGCGCGAGGGCTAAACGGGACGAAACGGGAACTTGTCCTATTTGCACGGGTTTTTGTCTCCCATAAAGGTTTTCTGCCGCTTTTTATAAGGCGGCAGTCTCCGATTATTTTATTCTGTGCTGGCTCTAAAGTCAATTGCCGCCGCAAAGACTTCCACAATCTTCCGGCGGCAATTTGAAATTTTCCCCTATCATTCGGCAACAATTTCCAGTTCCCTGATTTTAATATTGTTCTTATAGACCTTTATGAGATAAAGAACGTCCGGCTCAAGGGGGCCGAACGAAAACTGTCCGTCTTCGTCGGTAATGTGACGATCAATAAGCACATTCTCCTGACCGGAGCGAAAAAGCAGAACAAGGGCGCCTGTTTGCGGCTGGCCGCTCTTATCCCGCACCGTTCCGCAGATTGCCGCCGTTTTTTCAGGTTCCAGCCGCACATTCGTCTCTATGTACTCCCCTTCTGCGGGTTTAAAGTAGAATTTTGCCGAAGAGCTCAATGCACGTATACCTCCTTACTTGAGTATCTGCCCCATTGTATTAGCCGGCCAAGCCCTCCGTGCTTGACAATGACGGGAATATTCTATAGACTGGCAAGGTTAACAAATCTCGTATTTTATATAAGGAGTCGAAGCGGAATGGCAAAGGAAAAGCGTGTTGAACAAATCACGGCTATGGAAACCGATTTTGCCCAGTGGTTTACGGATGTGGTCACGAAAGCGGAGCTGATTGATTACTCCGGCGTCAAGGGCTTTTTCATTCTGCGACCGTACGCCTTTGCGATTTGGGAGAACATCCAAGCCATCCTCGATAAACGTTTTAAAGAACTCGGGCACGAAAACGTCTCCATGCCCGTTCTCATCCCGGAAAGCCTCCTGCAGAAGGAGAAAGACCACGTGGAGGGCTTCGCCCCGGAAGTGGCCTGGGTCACCCACGGCGGCAGCGAAGAACTGACGGAGCGGCTCTGCGTCCGCCCCACATCGGAAACCCTCTTCTGCGAGCACTGGAGCCACGTCCTCCACTCCTGGCGGGACCTGCCCATGCTCTATAACCAGTGGTGCAGTGTCGTCCGGTGGGAAAAGACGACGCGCCCCTTCCTGCGCGGCCGCGAGTTCCTCTGGCAGGAGGGCCACACACTCCACGCAACGGCGGAGGAAGCGGAGGCTGAAACGCAGCAGATGCTGAACGTCTACGCCGAACTGTGCGAAAACTACCTGGCCATGCCCGTCATCAAGGGCCGCAAGACGGAAAAGGAGAAATTCGCCGGCGCCGTGGCCACGTACACCATCGAGTGCATGATGCACGACAAAAAGGCCCTTCAGGGGGGCACCTCCCACTACTTCGGAGACGGCTTCGCCCGGGCCTTCGATATCCAGTTTACCGATAAAAACAACACCCTCGCCTATCCCCATCAGACGAGCTGGGGTGTGTCCACCCGCATCATCGGCGGCATCATCATGACCCACGGGGACAATAACGGCCTTGTCCTGCCCCCGAAAATCGCCCCCATTCAGGTGATGGTCATCCCCATCGCCATGCACAAGGGCGGCGTTGCCGAAAAGGCGACGGAGCTTGTGGAGCGGCTGAAGAAGGCCGGCCTGCGGGTGAAAAGCGACCTGTCTGACCAGAGCCCCGGCTGGAAGTTTGCCGAGTACGAGATGAAGGGCGTGCCCCTGCGCATCGAAATCGGCCCCAAGGACATCGAGAAGGGCCAGTGCATCGCCGTCCGTCGGGATAACGGCGAGAAAATCCCCGTCCCGCTCACCGAGCTTGAAACGCGCATCCCCGAACTGCTGGATGCCGTGGAAAAGGGTCTGTACGAAAAGGCAAAAAAGAACCTCACGGAAAACACCCGCCCTGTTAAGTCCATGGAGGAAGCCAAGGCCGTTATGGCCGAGCACGGCGGCTTTATCAAGGCGATGTGGTGCGGCGACCTTGCCTGCGAGACGGCGATGAAGGAAGAAGTGGGCGTCTCCTCCCGGTGCATCCCCTTCGAGCAGGAACACATTGCGGACACCTGCGTCTGCTGCGGCAAGCCTGCGGATAAAATGGTCGTCTGGGGTGTGGCGTACTAATCCGCGCCATGGGGACTTGATTGAAGGCATAAAACCGGCGCACATCCGTCTTAAACCAGCGCACATCTGCATTAAAGAAAAACAGACCGGCGAAGGGGAACCCCTTCGCCGGTTTTCGGTTTTTATGTCCCTAGCGTTTGCCCGCTCACGCAGTCTTGCGCCGCCCTTATTCCGCTTCGTATATGCTGCGCAGGAGGGCAATCTCCTGCTTGTAGCCCTCCAGCTCGTTGGGCGTTTCAAGGTAAAAGGGTAGGTGCCTCAGTCGCGGGTGGTTGATGACGGTTTTCAGCGCCTCAAGGCCCAGCGAGCCGTTGCCGATGGTCTCGTGGCGATCCTTGCGGCTGCCGAAGGGGTTTTTGCTGTCGTTAATGTGGATGGCGTGCAGGCGCTCTAAGCCAACGATCCGGTCAAACTCCGCCAGCACCCCGTCTAAGTCGCCTGCTATATCGTATCCCGCGTCGTAGACGTGGCAGGTGTCAAGGCAGACTCCTATCTTGTCCTGCAGCATGACTTTGTCGATAATGGCCCGCAGCTCCTCAAACCGGCCGCCCACTTCCGAGCCCTTCCCCGCCATCGTCTCCAAAAGGATAAGGGTTTTCTGCTCCGGAAAGAGCACGTCGTTGAGCATGGCGGCAATCATGTCGATGCCCGCCTCCACGCCCTGCCCCACGTGGCTTCCGGGGTGGAAGTTGTACATGGCGCTTCTCACATTCTCAAGCCGGCTGATATCGTCGGCCATGGTGTCCCGGGCGAATCTCCTCAGGTGGGCCTTGTCCGAGCAGGCGTTGAGGGTGTAGGGGGCGTGGGCGAGGACTTCCGCGATGCCGTTTTCCTCGGCAAAGGCGTTGTACGCCTTGATGTCCTCTAAGTTGAGGGGCTTCACCGCACCGCCCCGAGGGTTGCGGGTGAAAAACTGAAAGACGTTTGCGTCTATGGATACGGCCGTTTTCCCCATAGCGAGGTATCCGCCGGAGGAGGAGAGGTGGCAGCCGATTTTAAGCATGGTCATCATCCTTTCTCCCTCTATTGTAACACGGCTTTTTGGCAATGTCATTGTACATTTGCCCAGCCGGTGCTAAAATAATGAGAGACTGATTTACGGAGGTTTCCTAATATGAAGACTATCCCAAGTGCCGCCATAACGGAGGCCGTGGAACGCCTTTGCATCGAAGCGGCCACGGCTTTGCCCCCTGATTTGTGCCGTCTACTTGAGGACGCGGCCCAAAAGGAAATCTCCCCCACCGGAAAGGCGGCCCTTGAGGACATTGTGAAAAACTTCCGCCTTGCCGCCGCAAGCGGCCTGCCGATTTGTCAGGACACGGGTATGGCGGTAGTCTTTGCGGACATTGGGCAGGATGTCCACATTACGGGCGGCCTGTTTGAAGATGCCGTGAACGAAGGCGTGCGCCGTGGGTACGAAAAGGGCTATCTGCGCAAAAGCGTGGTGAAAGACCCTATCCGGCGGGAAAACACCGGGGACAACACACCCGCCGTTGTGCATTTCCGCATTGTGGAAGGAGACAGTCTCCGTCTCACCGTCGCCCCGAAGGGGTTCGGCAGCGAGAACATGAGCGCCATGCGCCTATTCCTCCCGTCGGACAGCCTTGAGACGATTGAGAGTTTCATTGTGGATACCGTCTCCTCCGCCGGCTCCAACCCCTGCCCCCCCGTGGTGGTGGGCGTGGGACTGGGCGGAACGGTGGAACAGTGCGCCCTTCTCGCCAAGCGCGCCCTGTTGCGGGAGGGGCACATGGCGCACCCCGACTCCTTTTACGCCGAGATGGAACAGCGCCTGCTCGATAAAATCAACCGCCTCGGCATCGGCCCCCAGGGCTTCGGCGGACGGTACACGGCGGTCAAAGTGAGCATCGAGACGTATCCCACCCACATCGCGGGGCTGCCCTGCGTTGTGAACATGGGCTGCCACGCCACGCGGCACGCATCCTGCGTTCTCTGAGGAAATCTTTGCGAACTGTCTTTTATTGGAGCCGACCCGGTGGTATAATGGAAGTGGGTCCCCCGAACGGTCGGATACAACCAGTAAAGGAGATGGCTCGCATGAAGTTTACGTTTACAGAGAAGAAAAACAAGGTTTCTGATGAGCTGCGCGATTACGCTGAAAAGAAAATTGGGAAGCTCGAACGTTTCTTTAAAATCGAATCGGAAGCGTATGTCACCTTCGCATACGAGCGCGGCCGGCATAAGGTCGAAGTCACCATCAACAACAACGGCATGTTCTACCGCGTCACGGAAGCCACAAGCGATATATTCGCCTCCATCGATTCGGCGGTGGCGAAAATTGAAAGCCAGATCCGCAAACACAAAACCCGCCTGGTAAAGCGCCTGCGCGAAGGCTCTACGGATGTTGACACCCGCGCCTTCACCTTAGACGGCGGCGCTGAGGAGAGCGAGAGCGAATTCCGTATCGTTCGTACCAAACGGTTCGCCATTAAACCCATGACCCCCGAAGAGGCCATTTTGCAGATGAACCTTCTAGAGCACACCTTCTTCGTGTTCCGCAACTCCGAAAAGGACGACGCCTTCTCCGTTGTCTACGCCCGTAAGGACGGCGGCTACGGCCTGATTGAAGGGGAATAGAAAAATGCGCCTGTCCATGGCGCGAAAATAGCCTGATTGCTTAAAAAATCGACATAGCGGGCCTGCCCCGCTATGTCGATTTTTCATACTGCGCCCACGAAGGCGTCGCCGCCCTCGGCGCAATGGGCAAACCGCCTTTTTACCGTCCTGTCATATCGGTTTTGCAGCGCGCGGTATGATGTCCCTCTCCCGTTTCCTTGTCAGCGTGGCGTGACGCGCATAAAAAATGCGCCGTTTTGCCAGACTACAAAACGGCGCCAAAACGTACTATGCTTCCAACTGTTTCCCAAGAAAGCCGGCTACGGTTTGAGCAAGCTTGTATTCCACTTCGCCGAGGGTTTTCTCGCCCTCCGAGAAGAAGACGACGCAGCCCATCACATCCCCTTCGGAAATAATCGGGGCGGCTGTCTCGATGATATACTTCTCGTTGCCGTCGAGCATCGGCAGCCCCTTTTCGCCGCTCTTGCGCTGATACATCCGGCGCGCTTCCATGAGCTGTTCCAGTTCCGGGCTGATGTGCTTATCCGTCAGTTCCCGTTTGGGGACGCCGAATACGGAAATATACGTATCCCGGTCGGCCACGGCGGTGCAGCAGCCTGCCGTTTTATAGAGCGTTTCACAGATTTGGTTGGCGCTTTCGCTCCATTCCCCCATCGGAGAGTATTTTTTGAAAATCACTTCGCCGTCTTTTTCGGTGTATATCTCCAGCGGATCTCCTTCGCGGATTCTCATTGTCCGGCGAATTTCCTTGGGTATAACAACACGTCCCAGGTCGTCAATTCTGCGGACAATTCCGGTTGCTTTCATTTTAGACCCTCCCTTATTTACACATTAGTAGTATCCTCAGCAGACGGGTAACTATTCACCTTGAATTGGCTGACTGAATTTAACATTTCCGCTTACTATCCAGTCCGCTGAGGCATGCCGCGTTCTGCTTAAGGTATTTTCGTCTCACCCGAAGTTTTCCTCATTTGGTTTTGTTGTATGCGTTCTTTTAGGTTGGTGCAAAGAATGAAACATTTCCGTAACGAAACACGCCTATAAAACGAAAACGCGCATCCTTTCGATGCGCGTCAACCTTATTCGACAGACTTTCGACTTATTCTGACTGAAGGCTTTTCCCTTCCTCGTAATGCCGCTTAATGGCCTCAAAACTCTCGTGACTGATGATATGTTCAATGCGGCAGGCGTCTTCGAGGGCGTTTTTCTCGTCCACACCGAGGGACATGAGCCACTGGGACAGGACGGTATGGCGCTCATACATCTCCTCGGCGATGGCAAGGCCGGAATCCGTGAGGGTGATGTGGCCGTTTGAGTCCATCTCAATCAGGCCCTTCTCACGCAGGTTCTTCATGGCGATGCTCACGCTCGGGCGCGTAAAATCTAGCTCGGAAGCGATATCAACCGAGCGGACAACGGCGTTGCGCATACTTAATATAAAAATCGTCTCCAGATAATTTTCGGCGGATTCATAAATCTTCATGCGCTCAAACTCCCTCTCATGCCACATCCTCCGTTAGTTAGTTTTATCATACCACAGGCCTTCCGATATTTCAATTTTGTCTTAAACCGGCCCCTCTTTCTTAGCGACACCGCTTTACAAACAATAACAAGAAGTGTTATAATTTTCTAAAAATCACCGCCCCCAAACGCGCCGCTTTCGGCGAAAACGAGGCATGATAAAACGGGAGGGCTATTGTATGAAAGACGTAATGCTGTTTATTACCAGCTGGTGCCCACACTGCAGAAAAGCGCGCGTTTACATCGATCAGCTGTTTGAAGAGAAGCCTGCGTACAAGGACATCCCTCTCCGCATCATCGATGAGGAAAAGGAGAAGGCCTTTGCAGATCAATTTGATTATTACCGCGTGCCGACCTTTTATGTCGACGGCAAAAAGGTCCACGAAGGCGTGCCAAGCCTTGAGGGCGTGCGGCATGTCTTTGAGCTGGCACTGCAATAAGGATAAAAGAGCGCTTTCTTTGGGTTTGTGCCCTTTGCCATGACGCGGGAAATTCCGCATAAAGACAGCGGAAAATGATGCAATATTATCTCGACGTTTAAGGATTTTGCCATGCCAAAACTCTTTTTCCTCATCTTCCGCCCCGACGGGCCCCTTCACGAGGCCCTCTTCTCCCACCTTCCGGAGGATGTTCGGCGGCGCTGTGCGTCCATAAGGCGGATAACTCAGGCAAAAGCCGCCGCTATGGGGCATCTTCTCGTGCGCTTTGCTTTAAGCGAAGCAAGCGGCCGCCATCCCGGGGAGATTGTCATCGAGCGGGGGCCGACGGGCAAGCCCTACTCCCCGAATCTGGGCATCCAGTGGAGCCTGTCCCACACCAACGGCGCCGCGGCGGTGTGCATCTCTAGCGCCCCCGTGGGCGTGGACGCAGAGCGCATAGGCCCGGTGCGGCAGCGAGTGCTCCGTCGCGTACTCAGCCCCCGTGAGCAGGCGTATGTTTTGTCCCGTCCGGAGGGGCAGGAGGCCCGCTTTTTTGAAGTCTGGACCCGTAAAGAAGCCGCCGTCAAGCGGGACGGCCGCGGACTTTCCATAAATCTTCACTCTGTTGACACGTTCTCTGACGATTTCGGCCTCTTCACCACCCTGCAGGAGGGGGATTTTATCGTCTCCGTCTGCGGAGCGGCGCCCCTTGAGGAGCGAAACATCCTGCGCCTTGAGGAAGACGCCCTCGTCCGCTATTTTCAAGGCCAACCTTTCAGCATCCCCTGATTCGACAGTTTTCCACCGGAGTATCCTTTATACTCTTTATACTTTTGGAAAACATAAGGAGGGGTTATAATGGCACGACCGAAAAAAGCCCGGAATATTGACGAAGAAATCGCAACCGTCGTCAAGCAGATTGAAAAGCAGGAAGCGCGCCTTAAAAAGCTCAAGGGGCAGCTGGCGTCTCTCGAGGAAGAGCGAGAGGCGGCACAGCTGAAGTACCTGCAGCAGATTCTCAAGGAGACGGGGCTGAGCCTCTCGGAGGCCATCGAAATCCTCGAAAAGCAAAAAGGAGAAGCCGGCGCGGCTTCTTCCTGATTGCTCATCGAAACGCCCCGGCACCCACAGTTTCCTTTTCCCGCGTGTCCACCTGATGCATGTACGTTATAAGGTCAAGAGTTTTATTTGAATAGCCGATTTCGTTGTCGTACCAGGCGATGAACTTGAAGAACCGGTCGTTGAGGGCCAGACCCGCCCGGGCGTCGAAAATGCAGGTGTGGGTGTTTCCGAGAAAGTCCGTGGAGACGACATCGTCGTCAATATACTGGATAATGCCGCGAAATTCCTCCTGGGAGGCGCGGCGTATTTCGTCGCACACGTCTTCGTAGGTGGCGGGCGTCTGAAGGCGCACCGTCATGTCCACGACGGAGACGTCAATCGTCGGCACCCGCATGGAGATGCCGGTGAGGCGGCCGTTTAGTTCCGGAATCACCTGTCCCACCGCTTTGGCGGCGCCCGTGGTGGCGGGGATAATGTTTCCAAGGATACTGCGTCCGGCGCGCCAGTCTTTTTTGGATGGGCCGTCCACTGTTTTTTGCGTCGCTGTTGTGGCGTGAATGGTGGTCATCAGTCCTTCCTCGATGCCGAATCTGTCGTGGATCACCTTCGCCAGGGGCGCAAGACAGTTGGTGGTGCAAGATGCGTTGGAGATAACATTCTCCTGCCCCGTGTACTGCGTGTGGTTTACGCCCATGACGTACATCGGCGCGTCAATAGACGGGGCGGAAATGACCACCTTTTGCACTGTGTCGTGGATGTGCCGCTGGGCTGCACCCTTTCGCGTGAAGACGCCGCTGGACTCCAGAACATACCGCGTCCCCGTCTCGCCCCACGGAATGTCGGCCGGTTCCTTCTCGTTATAGACGGCGTAGCGCCGGCCGTTTACCACCAGACTTCCGTTTAGAGACTCCACGTGGCCCTGAAAGAGGCCGTGGGCCGAGTCGTACCGCAGCATATACGCCATGTAGTCGCAGTCGATAAACGGGTCGTTGATGGCGGTAAACTCAATCTCCGGCCGGTTTAGCCCCGCCCGGAAGGACAGCCTGCCGATTCGCCCGAATCCGTTGATACCAATTTTTAAAGACATCTTTATCCCTCCCATTGCGCATTTATTGTGTGCGAAAACAATCTCTTTAACACACACGCCGCGGTATTTTGCCGTGACGGTTTTTTATAAATACTCCTAAATTGTGCAATCCTAATTTTATGGCACAAATAACCCTTGACCTTAAGTCGCACGTTGAAAGGTGGTTTCACAAATGAAAAAAATCCTTTTGTTTTTCCTTGTTGCCCTTTTGCTCATCGCACCTTTATCGGCCTGCCGCAAGGAGCCGACGCCTTCGCCCTCACCGTCGCCCACCGGCGGCGCATCCCCCTCCCCCTCTCCCTCGGCCCCCTCGGGCGGAGGAGAAGGCGGCGAGATGAAGATGGGCCTTGGCATCGTGGCCTCCGTGGCCAAGTCGAAAAACGCCGGCGAGGCGGACGGCGCCGCCCAGACGGATATGACCATCGCCGCCGTGGTGCTGGATAAGGACGGAAAAATCGTCAAATGCGTTATTGACGCCGTGTCCGCCGCCATCGCCTTTAATAAAAACGGCGAGTTGGTGACGCCCCCGAGCACTGAGTTTAAATCCAAAGACGAGCTGGCGGACGAGTACGGCATGAAAAAGGCCTCCTCCATCGGCAAGGAATGGTACGAACAGGCTCAGGCCTTCGCAAGCTACGTGGAGGGCAAGACCATAGCTGAAGTGAAAGACATTAAAGTGGACGAGCAGAACTACCCCACGGGGGCGGACCTGAAATCCTCCGTCACCGTGTCCGTGGGCGCCTTTATGCAGGCTATTGAGAAGGCCGCCTCCTCCGCACAGGACGCTCCGGAAGGCCTTTCTGAAGGGGACGCTCTGCGGCTTGGCATCGTGACGGATATGAGCAAATCCGCTTCCGCCACCGCCGAGAAAGACGGGACGGCGCAGCTCACCGTCACCGTGGCGGCCACGACGCAAAACAGCGGCGGCGTCATCACCGGCAATATCATCGACAGCTGCATCACCACCGTCGCCTTCACGAAGTCCGGCACCATTACCACGGACCTCTCCACAGAGTTTAAATCGAAAAACGAGATGGGCGAGGGCTACGGCATGAAGAAGGCCTCCGCCATCGGCAAGGAGTGGAACGAGCAGGCCAAGGCCTTCTCGGAATATGTGGTGGGCAAGACCTTATCGGAAGTGAAGGGTATCTCCGTCAGCGAAGGCGGCACGCCCCAGTCGGAGGACTTAAAATCTGAAGTCACCATTTCCATCGGTGATTTCATTAAGGCCATTGAAAAATCCGCCGTGGGAGGTTAACGCATGATTCGGCGCGCGGCGGCGGCCGTTTTGTGTCTCGCTCTGGTGCTGTGTTTGAGCGGCTTTTCGCCCGCGCCGAAACGCTATCAGGCTGAGTTTTTCGGCCTGTTTGATACCGTCACGACGCTGGTGGGATACGCCCCCGACCGGGCGAGTTTTACAGCCCTCGCCCAAAAGACGCAGGACCTCTTGCGGGAGTACCACGAGTTGTACGACATTTTCAATACGTACCACGGCGTTGCAAACCTCAAAACCGTAAACGACACAGCCGCCCGCGCCCCGGTGCAGGTAGACCCGCGCATCATTGACCTCATCGAGTTTTCCCGGGCGCTTTATGAGGAGACGGGCAGCGCCGTGAACATCGCCATGGGGGCGGTGCTGCGTATCTGGCACGAGGCGCGCCTGCGCGGTGTGGACAACCCAGCGGGCGCCGCCGTTCCCGATATGGACGTACTGCGCCGGGCGGCGGAGCATACGAATCTTGACGACGTAATCGTCGACCGGGAGCAGTCCACCGTCTACTTCGCCGACCCGTATCTCAGGCTCGACGTGGGGGCGGTGGCAAAGGGATTCGCCGTGGAGCAGGTGGCGCGCCGCCTTGAGGAGGCGGGGGTTAAAAACCTTCTCATCAGCGTGGGCGGGAACGTCCGCGCCATCGGCGGAAAGCCGGACGGGGCGAGGGAGATCCCCTGGGCCGTCTCGGTGCGAAACCCCAACGGCACAGAGGATCTTTGCACTGTGAACGTTTTCTCAAGCTCCGTTGTCACAAGCGGCGGATACATCCGGCGCTTCACCGTGGCCGGGGAGGAGTACCACCACATCATCAGCCCCGAAACCCTCATGCCCTCCCGCCATTTTCTCGGCGTCACTGTCCGCTGCCGCGACTCAGGTCTGGCGGACGCCCTCTCAACGGCGCTGTTTAATCTGCCCTGGGAGGCAGGCTGCGCCCTCTCTGCTAAAATGCCGGAGGTTGAGGTTTTGTGGGTTTTTCCCGATGGTAATATACGCACCACGGCGGGCTTTTTCGCCGTGGAAACGGGCGCGGCGGTATAAAAAGACTTTGATAAAGGCGGGACGTAGCGTCCCGCCTTTTTCGCGTGCGTATTGGGCTTTCTTTGCATAAAAACCGCAAGGGATTCGGGCATATTCATGGCAATTCCCTGTAGGTGCTCTGTAAAAGCCTCTTGTTACTGTCCGACCCCAGAGCTAAAATCCTCTTCAAGCACGTTCCTTTTTGCCGGATGGGATGGTATACTAAGCGTACCCTGCCGAAAGGCAAAAACGAGGGGAGGCCGCATGGATATTAAAGAAATTTTGTCGAAGGTCGACCACACCTTGCTCAAACCCGCGTGCACCGGCGCGGAGATTGAAACGCTCTGCCGGGAGGCACTGGAATTTCAAACGGCCAGCGTCTGTCTCCCCTCCGTCTATGTTCCCGCGGCGGCGGAGTTTCTGGGCGGACGCCTTCCCGTCTGCACGGTGATCGGTTTCCCCAACGGGTATGACACCACGGCGTCGAAGGTTTTTCAGACGAAAGACGCCATCGCCCATGGCGCCGACGAGATTGACATGGTTATCCACATCGGCGCCGTGAAAGAGGGGCGGTATGATGCGGTGGCGGAGGACATCCTCGCCGTGAAAGACGCCTGCGGCGGACGGATTCTGAAAGTCATTGTGGAGACGGCGCTGCTGACAACGGAGGAGAAAATCGCCCTCTGCCGCGTGGTGACGGAGACGGGCGCCGATTACATTAAAACATCCACAGGCTTTAACGGCGGCGGCGCCACCTTTGAGGATATCCGCCTCTTTAAGGAACACATCGGCCCGAATGTAAAGATAAAGGCCTCCGGCGGCATCTCGTCGTTTGAAGATGCCGCGGAGTTTATCCGGCTCGGCTGCGCCCGACTGGGGACGAGCCGGCTCGTTGCCATCGCCAAAGCCGGGAAAGGAGATGCGGTATGACCTATGCCCAGCTGATGGCACAGGCCGTCAAAGCCCGTGAGGGGGCGTACATGCCCTACTCGCAGTTTGCCGTGGGTGCGGCTCTTTTGTGCAAGGACGGGACGGTCTACACCGGCTGCAACATCGAAAACGCCGCCTTTACGCCTACGGTCTGCGCCGAACGGGTGGCCTTTTTTAAGGCCGTATCAGACGGGCGGCGGGATTTTTCCGCCATCGCCGTAACAGGCGGGCCTGCCGGCTCCCCCAGCGCATCGGACACTGCCCCCTGCGGCGTGTGCCGTCAGGTGATGGCGGAGTTTTGCGTGGCGCCCGATTTTGAAATTGTCCTCGGCAGCGGGCCGGAGGACTACGCCGTCCACACCCTCGCAGAGCTTCTCCCCCTTGGCTTCGGCCCAAAGAATTTACATCCCTAAGCTTTTCCGCAAAACATGCAGGCTAAAAAGCCCCAGCCTATCCCCACGGCAGAGCGTGCGCCCTTCCCGCTCCCATCCAAATGGCGGGTATTTTGGGGCCTTTCCCCTGCGCTCGGCGTTTTTCGCCGTGGGGCACCCTCAACTATTAGACAAAACCCCCGATGAGCTTTTTGGCTCATCGGGGGTTTATTGCATACACTCAGGGCGCTTCACTTCGCCTGCAGTAGAAAGCGCATGGGTCGGGAAAAGTAATTTTCCATGCGTTTCTTAAAAGCGGGATTTTCCGTTAAAACTAAAACTCAATCCCTTTTCGGGCGGGAATCCCTTTGTCGAAGGGGTGGCGGACTTTCACCATCTCCGTGATGTAATCGGCCTTGTCCATCACCCAGTGGATGGGCTTGTGGCCTGTGATGACCACTTCCAGCTCCGGCGGCTTGTTTTCAAGCAGGTTCCGCACAAGGGCGGCGTCCAGCACATCCAGCTGCAGAGCGTCCATGGCTTCGTCGAGGACGAGAAGACAGCACTCGCCCTGCGTCACAAGGTCCAGCGCCTTTTGCAGATTTTCGTTGTGAATCCGGCGGGTCTCTTCCTTTTGCTCCTCCGTCATATCGGAGACGAACATTCCCCCCGCCTTGCCCCGCAGGAGGGTGACGTTTTCAAGGCAGCTGAGAGACTTAATCTCCCCGCTGGGGGTATCTTTTAAAAACTGCACGATGACGGCCTTTTTCCCGCTCCCGCAGGCCCGAAGGCACAGACCCAGAGCGGCCGTCGTCTTCCCTTTTCCGTATCCGTAGTACACATGAACAAGACCTTGTGCCATACTCGCTCCTCCTGACTGTTTCAGTCCTCCCCATTCTATTACCGGGCAAAAACTTTTGTCAAGCGGCTCTTCCCGCGTGGACAAGGCCCTGCCCATCATGTATACTTTTTTTACACAGATAAAGGAGTGTTTGCCATGACATGGGAAGAGCTGGAGTCGTCCTGCAGGTCCTGCCAGAAATGCGCCCTGTGGGAGACGCGGACGAACGTGGTGTTCGGCGTGGGAAACCGGGCGGCCCGCATCCTGTTCGTGGGCGAAGGCCCCGGCGAGCAGGAGGACCTTAAGGCAGAGCCCTTCGTCGGCCGGGCCGGCAAGCTGCTGGACACGATGCTCGAAATCATCGGCCTGTCCCGCAAGGAGAATATCTACATCGCCAACATCGTCAAATGCCGCCCCCCGAAAAACCGTGACCCCCTCAACACGGAGCAGGACGCCTGCATCGGCTATCTGCGGGAGCAGTTTAAGCTCATCCGGCCTGCTATCGTCGTCTGCCTCGGGCGCATCGCCGCCGGGCGCATCATCGGGCCCGATTTCAAAATCACGCGGGACCACGGAAAGTGGTACGAGCGGGACGGTATCCTTATCACCGCCCTCTACCACCCCGCCGCCCTGCTGCGGGACCCCCGCCGCCGCCCCGAAACCTTTGAGGACCTCAAAGCCATTGAAGCGAAAATCCGCGAAATCTGCCCGGAGGTTTACGAGCCATGAGCCCGTTCGACGTAAACGCGCTCAAAGAACTCTGGCAGGCGGTGTTTCTCGACTCCGCCCAGGAGATTGACCGCTTCTTTGCCCATTTTTATGCGCCGGAGCGTACCGTCGCCCTGACGGATGGCGGGAGTCTCGCCGCCATGGCGCACCTTCTGCCCGTGGGAAACCTCCTTCTGGGGGAGCGGGAGCACAGCTGCGCAATGGTGTACGCCGTCGCCTCCGACCCTGCCCTGCGGGGGCGCGGGTACGGACGCTGTGTGACGGAGCAGGCCTGTCTCAGGGCGCAGGCTCTGGGATACGACGCCGTGGTGCTACACCCGGCAAGCCCGCCGCTGTTTTCTTTTTACGAATCCCTCGGCTTTACACCGTTTTTTTCATCCTGCACCGTACCGCTCAATCGCCAAAGCCCCGCCACTTCGGGCGAAGTATCCCTTCGCCGCGTCCCCGCAAAAGAATACGTACAGCTGCGCCGCGCCTTTCTTCAAGGCTCCGTCTACATTGACTTCACGCCCCACGCCCTTGCCTATCAGGAGATGCTCTGCGGCGACGCAGGGGGCCTCTTTGCGGCGGAGCAGGGCGGCGTGCCGATTGGCTGTGCCATCATCGAAGGGGACGGGGCGGGTATATCCGTCAGGGAACTTCTCTGCCACAAAGAGAACTTCGGCACCGTCTCCGCCACCCTTAACCGCGCCTTTTCCTCTGCCAAAACGATAGTTGTCCGGGCGCCGGAGTGGGCTGTGCCGAGTGGGCTTGGGAGCTCCCTGCCCTTTGGGATGCTGCGCAGCTTTACGCCCCTTGATATCCCTCGAAACGCCGTGAAATGGTACGGCCCCGCCTTTGATTAGTACTGTAAATATAAGAATAATGCCTAAAATTTCAGACCCAAAACCAGCACGATTTAACAATTATGAAACAATTCTCTGTTTTTTTCTTAATACCTTTCCTGTAGCCTTAAGGTCGTAGGGTTGCCAATTCCATCGATAATCTTTTTTTCATTTATTATCCTCTTTTACCTTGAGGCCAGCAGGAAGGGTTCATCCTGTGGTCTCAAGGCTTTTTTTATTTTTTGCACCCGTTCCACCCGCCGCCCAAATTATAGACATTGGTTCGGCGGTATGATACAATGGCGCAAGAAGTTTTTAAGCGAAATCAAAGGAGCCGCGCCCCATGAAAACGGATGTGCTGGACGTAAAATTTGACGGGCTAACGATGCATGAGGCCCTCGAACGGGCCGAAGCCCTCATGGACCGCAGTGAGCGGGAAGAGGGGGCGCCCGCTCCATACATCGTTACGCCAAACCCCGAAATCGTCTGGCTCTGTCGGAAAAATCCCGATTTGGCCCGGGCCGTCTCCGCCGCGGCGCTGACACTGCCTGACGGCATCGGCATTATCTACGGCGCGAAGATTCTGAAAACGCCCTTGCCCGAACGTGTGGCGGGGTTTGATTTTGCCATGGGCCTTCTCGCCCGCCTTGCCGCCCGGGGCAAAAGCGTGTTCCTGCTGGGGGCAAAGCCCGGCGTGGCGGAAATGGCGGCGGAGAAGCTTCTCTCTACCCATCCGGGCCTTGTAATCGCCGGAACGCAGGATGGATATTTTCAGGAGGACGAGCCCGTTCTGGAAAAGATAAACGTGGCGGCGCCTGACCTGCTCCTTGTCTGCCTTGGTGCGCCGAAACAGGAGCTTTTCATGGAGAAAAACGCGGCCCGCCTTAATGTGGGGCTGATGATTGGCCTCGGCGGCTCGCTGGACGTGCTCTCCGGCACGGTGCAGCGGGCGCCTGAAGGCTGGCGGCGGGCCAATCTCGAGTGGCTTTACCGCCTTTTAAAGCAGCCCAGCCGCATCGGGCGCATGATGCGTCTGCCGCTGTTTCTCCTTGCCGTCCTTTGGCGGCGGATAGTTAAAAAATGATGCCGGAGGCGCGTTTATGGGCAAACTAATAGTGTTGGAAGGCATAGACGGGAGCGGAAAGTCTACGCAGTATCAGCTCCTGTGTGGGCATCTTGAAAAAGCGGGCGCGGATTTTCGCCGTCTCTCCTTTCCCCAGTACGGAAAGCCCTCCGCCGCCCTTCTTGAGATGTACCTGCAGGGCCAGTTCGGCAGCGACGCAGGGGATGTAAACGCCTACGCCGCCTCCACCTTCTTTGCGGTGGACCGGGTCGCCTCCTATTATAAAGACTGGCGTGGGTATTACGAGGCCGGCGGCCTTCTGGTGACGGACCGGTACACCACCAGCAACGCCATCCATCAGGGAGCGAAACTTCAGAAGGACCAGCGCCGGGACTTTTTTTCGTGGCTGTATGACTTTGAGTTTCGCCTTCTGGAACTCCCGCGGCCCGATCTCGTCATATATCTGGACATTCCCGCAGACGCGGCCCTCCGGCGTATCGCCGTGCGGCGGATAAAGAATGGCGAGGACGCGGCGCCGGACATTCACGAGGGAAACGATACGTACCTGCGCCTTTGCGCCGAATGCGGCGCGGAGGCGGCCGCCTTTTTCGGCTGGCGGGCGGTGCCCTGTTTTGAAGGGGACGAGGCCCGTCCGGAGGGGGCAATTTGCGAGGAAATCCTATCCATACTGAAGGAATCGGAGCTTTTAAAGATATGAGAGAAACGAAAAAACTTCTACGCAAAGAAATCCGCGAGAAAATCAACGGGTTTCCCGCGGAATATATCGAGGAAAGCGACGCGGCCATCGCCGAGCGGGTCTGCGCCCTTTCGGAATTTATTCAGGCAAAGACGGTTTTTACCTTCTACAGCATCGGCCGGGAGCCGGATACCCACCGCATTATCCAGCGCGCGCTGGAGATGGGTAAAACGGTGACGCTGCCTGTCTGCTTTAAGGGCGGCATCATGGAGGCCCGGGCGATAAAAGACGTGGGCGAGCTGCGTGAGTCTCAGATGATGGGGCTGATGGAGCCCCTCGATTCCACCCACGTGGTCCCGCCGGAGGAGCTTGATTTCATCGTCGTCCCCGCCTTGGCGTATGACAAAACGGGCTACCGCGTGGGCTACGGCGGCGGGTATTACGACCGGTTTTTAAGCCGTACACGGGCTTACACCGTGGGCATCACCCGGGAAAAACTGATGATGGATTCCGTTCCCCGGGAAGACCACGATATCCCCGTAAACTGTATCGTAACAGAAAAAAAAGCGAGACTCCTTGGGGAGCCCCGCTAAGTGTGCTTTGCCCGGGCGGCGTTGCCGTCCATGGTTTTTATCCCGGGTTCTTATCGTATGTAGGCGCCTGTTCAGCAGCGATTGCAGTTGTCGCTGAACCCACCAAATCCGCCGCAGCAGCAGCAAAGAATAATTAGGATAATGATGATCCAGAGACAAGAATTGTTTCCAAAACCATTAAAGCACATACTCAAACTCCATTCTGCCGTTGCGCGTCGGCTTATTGGTCATTATGTTTCGTCGTGCCTCTTATCACGCGCAAGTTATTTGATAAGAGTTTTCCCTGTAGGCGGCTTTTTCTCTTTGACTTGCCGTCTGCGATATTCTATGCATACTCCGGCATGAGGGTGACTGCACCCAAAGCGTTTTGTTTCGATATTCAGGAGGCGTCTTATGAAAGACAACGCGGACTACTGGAAAGAGCTTTTGGGCGATGGATATAACGATGAAATCATGGAGCTGCTCCACGCTGAAGACATGGGGGGCGATGATACGCCCGATTTGCCCGAAATAAAAGACGCGCCCCCGCCGACGCCGCAGCGGAAACCGGCCGAGCGCAGAGAAGCGCCCTCCGACCCTGCACCGCCCGAAGTGAATACGCCCAAGCCGGAGCCACAGAGCGAAGTTCCCCCGCAAAAGCCGCGGCGGCCGGCCCGCAGCGCAAAACCGGAGCAGGATTTTCAGCCTAACCGGGAGCAAAAGCCTCGCCGAAAATCTCCTCCCGAAGAGGGTTTAAGACCCACCCGCAGCGCAAAGCCGCCGCGGGAGGCGAAGCCTGCCCGCCAGGTGCCCCCGGCGCCCGATGCAAAGTTCCATCGGGAGACAAAGCCCAAGCCGCCGGTGGAGGCGGAGGACGATTTTAACGTGGAATTTGATTTTGACGAGGAGTACAGCGACGTGCCCATGAATAGCCCCATCCGCCCGAACAGAGAAAAACGCTCTGGCTGCCTCGGCGGTATTCTCTACGCCGCCTTCATTATATGCATAAGCCTGCTCATCGCCTCCCTCGGCTGGCTTGCCGCAACGGACATACTCGGTTTCGGCAACGAGGACGAGGTGGTGCATGTGACCATCCCGAAAGACTACAAGATGGGCGACGTGGCGGATATCCTGCACGAGTCGGGGCTTATCAAGTACAAATCCCTCTTTAATCTCTACGCCCGCTTCTCCGATGCTGACGAAAAAATCGTGGCCGGCACCTACGCCCTCAATAAAAACTACGACTACCGCGCCCTCGTCAACGGCATGACCCTGCGGGGCGGCAAGAAAGTGGAAATTGAAGTCACCATTCCGGAGGGCTATACCCTCAAGCAGATTTTCCAGCTCCTTGACGCTAACCGCGTGGCCACTGAAGCCGAACTTTGGGACGCCGCCGCCAACTACGATTTCAACTTCAGCTTCTTAGATGAGTCCACCCTCGGGGACAAATACCGTCTGGAAGGCTACCTCTTCCCGGACACTTACCGTTTCTACGTGGGCGACTCCCCCTCCCGGGCCATCAATAAGATGCTCAGCACCTTTAACGCGAAATACACCGATGAATTTGCATCCCGGGCTGCCGAGATGGGCTTTACCCAGCGGGAGATTGTTATCATCGCCTCCCTCATCGAAAAAGAGGCGGGTAACGACGAGGAGCGGCCCCGCATTTCCTCCGTTATCCACAACCGCTTAAAGAGCCAGAACCTGCAGCTGCTTCAGATTGACGCATCCATCCACTACGCCATATCCCGCACCGGCGAGTCCTTTTCCACCACTGTGGACAGTCCCTACAACACCTACCTGAACCCGGGCCTGCCGCCGGGACCCATCGCAAACCCCGGCCTTGCTTCCATCAAAGCGGCCCTTAACCCCGAGTCCACGAATTACTACTACTACGCCCTCAACAAACAGGGCACCCACAACTTCTTCCGCGACTTCGCCTCCCACTCCGCCTTCGTCCAGAGTGATGAGTATGGCGGGTAAACCGGAGCTTCTCGCCCCGGCGGGAGACTTTGACCGGCTGGAGATGGCCGTAGCCTACGGGGCGGACGCCGTCTACCTCGCCGGCGAGCGGTTCGGCCTGCGGGCCGCCGCGGGAAACTTTAGTCCGAACGCGCTGAAAAAGGCCGTGGCTTATTGCCACGGCCGCGGCGTTAAGGTGTACGTTACCTGCAACGCCGTCATGCGAAACGAGGACATTGACGCCCTGCCCGCCTACTTTGAAATGGTGCAGGACGCTGGCGCCGATGCAGTGATTCTCTCCGACTTAGGGGCCTTCTCCATGGCGAAAAAATACGCACCTGGTCTTGCCTGTCACATCAGCACGCAAGCGGGCGTGGCCAGTTTCGAGACGGCGCGGATGCTACACGAACTGGGCGCCTCCCGCGTCATCCTCGCCCGAGAGCTGACGCTCACGGAAATTTCTGAAATTCGCGCCAAGACGCCACGGGAGCTTGAAATCGAGGTCTTCGTCCACGGGGCCATGTGCGTCTCTTTTTCCGGCCGGTGCCTTCTGTCTAACTTTCTCGCCGGACGGGACGCAAACCGCGGCGCGTGCGCCCAGCCTTGCCGGTGGCGGTACTTCCTCACGGAAGCGAAGCGCCCCGGGGAGTATTATGAAATCACGGAAGACCACAACGGAACGTATATCTTAAACGCCCGGGACCTGTGTATGCTGGGGCATATTCCCGAAGTACTGGCGGCAGGCGCCACGAGCCTGAAAATTGAAGGGCGCATGAAGTCGACCTATTACGCCGCCGTCATCACCAACGCCTACCGCCACGCCATCGATGCGGCCCTTGAAGGCCGGCCCCTCGACCCGGTGTGGCTGCGGGAAGCCGACAAGGTCAGCCACCGGCCCTACAGCACCGGCTTCTTCTTCGGTCGGGACGAAGGCGGGCAGTACACGCTGGACGCACTGTACGTTTCCGATGCGGACGTGGTGGCCATTGTGGACGATTGCGATGCAGACGGGCGCGCGAAGCTGACCCAGCGTAACAAATTTAACCGCGGCGATACACTGGAGCTGCTTCGCCCCGGCTCTCCCCCCGTCAGCTTTACGGCGGAGGATTTAACGGACGAGGCCGGTGAGCCCATTGAGGCGACGCCCCACCCCATGATGCGCTTTCGTCTCACCCTTCCCCAGCAGGCTCCGC
This sequence comes from Papillibacter sp., assembly GCA_012838125.1. GTDB lineage: Bacteria > Bacillota > Clostridia > Oscillospirales > Oscillospiraceae > Sporobacter. Next base: position 36,495 of record DUPW01000044.1, on the reverse strand, counting down.
ACCTTTCAATCCTGCGAAAACCGCGCTCCGGTGGCGAAATCCGCTGATATTGACGGATTTTAACTGGGTTATTAGTTATTGACACACCATTTTAGGTATTATATAATTATCTTCCGCACGGCGACTTGTTCGCTGCACGGCAGTGGGCAATGCAGCCTGATGATAAGCCCGTGTCGGGTATCCCGCAAGGGTGGATAAGGAGGTGCCAGCATGTTAAGAACATACCAGCCCAAAAAGCGTCAGCGCGCCAAGGAGCACGGCTTCCGCAAGAGAATGTCGACACGAAACGGCAGAAAGGTTCTCGCCCGTCGTCGCAGAAAGGGCAGAGCGAAGCTTTCCGCTTAAATGAAGCGGGCAACAGGAACAAGAATTTTCAGGGCGGTTTTACCCGCCCTAAGCCTGTTTATCGAGGAGCGCTGGCCGGGTGAAGTTTTCCGTCTCACTTAAAAATAATCACGATTTCCGCCGGCTTTACGCTAAGGGCAAGTCCGCTGCGTCCCCTTGCATGGTTCTGTACTGCCGGCCCAATCGCCTGAAAATGAATCGCGTTGGTATAACGGTGAGTGCCAAGCTGGGCAAGGCCGTTGTGCGCAACCGGCTGCGGCGCCGCCTCCGGGAGGTTTACCGTCTCAACGAGGACAAACTCTCCCCCGGCTATGACATCGTTATAGTGGCACGCGGACGCGGCAAAACGGCACAGTTTCGCAATTTGGAGACTGATTTTCTCTCCCTTTGTCTAAAATTAGGGTTAGTGAAATGAAAAAACTGCTCATTGCCTGTGTGACGTTTTACAGACGCCGCATCTCGCCCCTTCGGCCGCCCTCCTGCCGCTTTACGCCCACCTGCTCGGCTTATGCTCTGGAGGCGATTACGAAATACGGTGCGGCGAAGGGCCTCTGGCTCTCCATTAAACGCATTGGCAAGTGCCACCCGTTTCATAAGGGCGGATACGACCCCGTCCCATGACGTTATACAGATTGGAGAATTAAGGATTGAACACCATTGCTAAACCGTTCGGCTGGCTTCTAATTCGGCTGTACGAATTCGTGGGCAACTATGGCCTGGCCGTCATTCTCTTTGCCCTCATCGTCAAAGTCATACTCCTGCCGTTTCAGATGAAATCGAAGCGCGGCATGATGAAACAGTCGCGCCTGCAGCCGAAAATCAAGGAGCTTGAAAAGCGCCACGGCGCCAACAAGCAAAAGTTCAACGAGGAATTGCAGAAGCTCTATCGGGAAGAGGGCGTCAATCCCATGTCGGGCTGCCTGTGGTCCCTTATTCCCTTCCCGATTATCATCGCCCTGTTTTCCGCCATCAGCCGTCCCCTCACTACGATGATGGCCATCCCCAAGGAAATGCTGGTGGAAGGCGGCTCCATTTTCGAAAAGCTCAGTAGTCTTAACTTTTCGCCGACCATGAGCGCCAACTATCTGGAAATTGATCAGGCCCAGTTTATCTCCCAGCACTTTAGTTCCTTTGCGCCCCTCAGTGATAAACTGCGCGCTATCGACTATAATTTTATCGGGATGAACCTCGGCCAGCGGCCCCAGTGGAACTTCCTGTGGACCACGGATTGGTCGAACCCCTCCGTATGGCTGCCGGGACTCGGCCTGTTTCTGCTCCCCTTTATCTCCGGCCTTCTTGCTTTTCTGTCGGCCCGGGTGAGCATGAAAATGAACGCGTCAAACAGCCAGGTGCAGCAGCAGAGCTCCTCTATGCTCCTGTTTATGCCCCTCATTTCCGTCTACTTTGCCTTTATCATGCCGGGTGCTATCGGTGTGTATATCATCTTCAGCTCCCTGTTCGCCTTCATTCAGGATGTTATCCTCACGAAGTACTACACGAAAACCCTCGACATAGAGGATGCCGAGCGGTACGAAGCCCAGCGCAAGCGAGAGGCCGAGCTTGAGGCCAAGCGCCTCGAAACGGAGCGCCTGCGGGAAGCCAACGCAGTGGAGCGCAACCCCAACACCTCTAAGAAAAAACAGCTGAAAGAAGAACGCCGCATCAAACAGGAGCGGGCAGCAGAGTGGGCGAAGAAACACGCGCCCCCCTCCGAGTCTGACGAGGACGCCGAGCCCAGCCGCGTCGGCAACCGCCGTTATGCCCGGGGCCGCGCTTACGACCCGCACCGTTTCGATAAGAACTTCCAGAATCAGCCCGCCGCCGAGGAGCCGGAAGAAAACGAGGAGGCGGAGTCCACAGCTATTGTGGAAAAAACAGCCCCCCTCCACGAACCCGCACCTGAGACGGTGCAAAACGAGCCTGTTTCCGATGCTGAAGAAGCGTCTGACTCTTCCGAAGCGCAGCCGCGCGTAGCCGGGGAAGACGCAGCCGCCGAGGACGCGGGAGACCTGACGGAGGGCACACTTTCGACTCCGGAATACACACAGCCGGATGACGTACAATAGCCTTCAGGAACAAACGCCGGAGTCTTTCGGCAGAGAATCATGCGCCGCCCACCGCAGCGGGGCCTTAAGGAGATGACCGAAATGTTCGTTTCGATCGAAGTATCCGGGAAAACCGAAGAAGAAGCTATTCAGAACGCGCTCAGTCAGCTTGGCCTGCAGCGCGACGATGTGACCGTTGAAATCATCGAGCGAGCCAAGTCGGGCTTTCTCGGTTTAAAAAGCAGTCCCGCCGTTGTGCGCGTGTCTTACGAGCGCCCTGACACCCAGAGCGAGCGGGTGGAGCAGTTTCTAACGGGGCTCTTTGAGCGCATGGGCGTACGCGCCACGCCCCATATCACTGAAGAGGAGGACGGCGTCATCTCCGTCATCCTCACGGGGGACGACCCGGGCGCCCTCATCGGCCGCCGTGGCGAAACCCTCGACGCGATTCAACACCTGACGAACTATATCGTCAACAAAAAGGCCACCAGCCGGGTGCGGGTGAACATCGACGCGGAAAACTACCGCGCCCGCCGCAACGAGGCACTGGAGAAGCTGGCCGCCAAAGTCGCGGCGAAAGTCGTCAAATATCGTCGCAATATGACCCTCGAACCCATGAATTCCTACGAACGCCACGTTATCCACACGGCGCTGCAGGGCTTTCCGAATGTTACAACGTACTCCGTCGGTTCCGAACCGAACCGTCGTATTGTTGTGGCGTACGAACACAAAAGCGGGCATAACTCCGCCCAGAATATCCGCGAGTGGCGATAAACTTTAGCTTTTTGTTGAAAGAGGGGGATTACCATCGTTGTTGAAAAAGTGAAGGAGCTTCTCGCCTCTCAGTTTGCCGTTGATGCCAGCAGCATTACGATGGAAACTGATCTGGTGAAGGATCTCGGCGCTGATTCGCTTGACCTCGTTGAGCTCATTACACTGCTCGAAGAGGAATTCGGTCTCGTTATTACCGACGAATCGGTCTACAATTATAAAACAGTCGCCGAGATAACGGGCTTTATCGAGCAAACGCTCGGGGCCATGGCTTAAACTACATAAAAAATGCCGAAGCAGCTTGTGCTTCGGCTTTTCTTTAAATTAAATTGTGAAAGCGCGAGCTAACCAGCGTTATCAGACAAAATATCATCGTGCTCCGGGTGCTCGTCAAACCAGTAAACAGCGTAAGAGCACGTGGGATATGCCTTCCGCCCCGTCTCCCGCAGCGACGCCACCGCCCGCTCCATCAGCTGGCCGGCAATGCCCTTTCCCCGCAGGGATGAGTCTACGAAGGTGTGGCAGATATCAACTGTTTCTTCGTCTATGGGCGGAAAGTCCACCTCCGCCAGCATGACGCCCTCCTCCTCATACACGATTTTGTTTTTGTGAACAATAAACGGCATAGCCCACTCTCCTCCGGCCGCGCAAAACGCGCCCCGTTTTTCTCTATCGTAACACCACGCGTCACCTGAAACAAGCCCCATTTCGCCCGATTTTGGAATAAAAGGAAAAAGACATACAGGAAACTGGCCTGAAATTTGTGTATTATCGTGTTACCGTATTACTAGATTACCATGCTAAAGTATGCTATACTGTATCATGAAGAATCTGCGGAAAGGGAGCGTGAGCGGATGATGATGCAGGAAGTTCTCAAAAACGAGGAGCAGGCGATGCTGCGCCTTCGGGCGCTCTACCGCCGGTACGGCTACGCGCAGTATAAGATGAGCAAGTTTGAGGAGTACGATTTATACGCCCGCAACAAGAACTTCCTCTCCAGCGAGTATATTGCCACGTTCAACGAGCCGGGGGGACGCCTTATGGCCCTCAAGCCCGACGTCACCCTCTCCATCGTGCGCAACACCCGGGGCAGTGCCGGCACCTGCAAGTACTTTTACAACGAAAACGTCTACCGCCTCTCCGCCCACAGGCAGGAGCTGAAGGAGCGGATGCAGGCGGGACTTGAATATATCGGGGAGCTGGATGTGTTCGCCATGGGCGAGGTCATCTTCCTTGCTTTAAAGAGCCTTGAAACCATCAGCGACAGGTATCTGCTGGATGTGTCCCACCTCGGGTTTGTCAGCGGTCTGCTGGAGTCCCTCGGATTAGACGGCGAGGCGCAGGGGAAGATGCTCCGCTGCATCAGTGAAAAAAACGCGCCGGAGATTGAAAAGCTCTGCGCATCCCTCGGCGTGTCACGGGAAAACTGCGAAAGGCTGATGACCCTCGCCTCCCTCTATGGGAAATGGGAGGACGTGCGGGAGACGATGCTCTCCCTGTGCGTCGGGGAGAAAATGCGCAGTGCCGTGGCGGAGCTGGAGGCGATTCTTAAAACCGTCCGGGCTCTGGGCGGAACGGACGCCCTCTACCTCGATTTTTCAACGGTCAACGACATGAAATACTACAACGGCATCGTTTTTCAAGGATACGTAGACGGGCTGCCCACCTGCATCCTCTCCGGCGGGCAGTATGACCCGCTCCTAAAGCAGTTCGGGCGGGAGGGTGGCGCCATCGGCTTTGCCGTGTACCTCGACCTGTTAGAGCGCTTCCATACGCCGGAGCGGGACTACGATGTGGACGTTCTCATCCGCTATGATGATGCCACGGAGCCGGCTGTCCTCGCAGGCCACGTCCGGCGCATAACGGCGGCGGGAGAAAGCGTGCGCGCTACGCGGGAGCCGGAGGAGAACGTGAAATACCGGCGCCTGCTTAGCCTTGAAGGCGGGCGCGTAAAGGAGGCTGACGATGCTTAATATTGCTCTCCCCAAGGGACGCCTCGGCGACAGGGTCTACGATATTTTCGAGTCCGTCGGCTTCGGGTGCCCTGCCATCCGGGAAGGGGGCCGGAAGCTCGTTTTTGAGAACGAAGAAAACGGCGTCCGCTTCTTTTGGGTGAAGCCCTCGGATGTGGCCATTTACGTGGAGCGGGGCGCGGCGGATATCGGCGTGGCGGGGAAGGATATCCTGCTGGAGTATCAGCCGGACGTGTATGAATTGCTCGACCTGGGCGTGGGCAAATGCCGGATGTGCGTGGCGGCGCCGAAGGGTTTTCGTGACGATACGGACAGAACCCTGCGGGTGGCTACGAAGTTTTCCCGCATCGCCAGAACCCATTACCTCGAACGCAGCCGGGAAATTGACGTGATTGGCCTCAACGGCTCCATCGAGCTGGCCCCCATACTGGGTCTTTCCGACGTTATCGTGGACATCGTGGAGACGGGGACGACACTGCGGGAAAATAACCTTGAGGTTATTGAGACGATTTGCCCCATCAGCGCCCGGCTCATTGCCAATAAAGCCAGCTACAAATTCCGGCACGATGCTATCTCGACGCTCTGCCGCAAAATTGCGGAGGAAGGGAGCCTGAGCGATGATTGACATTATAAAGGCCATAAAGGCCCGTGATATATTCGTCCGGCAGGAAGACGAGGCGGACATTGCCGCCGCAGTGGCCGCCATTATCGACGATGTGCGGCAGGAGGGGGACGCCGCCGTACTCCGCTACTGCGAAAAGTTTGACGGAGCCCGCCTTGACGCTCTGGAGCTGACCTCCGAAGAAGTGTCCGCCGCGCTTAAGCAAGTGGATGGGGAGTTTGTGGAAATCCTCCTGCGGGCGGCGAAGAATATCGAGGCCTTTCACCGCCGCCAGATACGGGAAGGGTTTGAGTTTACCGGCGAAAACGGGGAAATTCTCGGACAGAAGGTTCTGCCCCTGAGTCGGGTGGGGGTGTACATCCCCGGCGGAACGGCCGCCTACCCCTCCACGGTGCTCATGAGCTGCATTCCGGCGAGGCTTGCCGGCGTACGGGAGATTGTTCTCGTAACGCCCCCGCGAGCTGACGGGACGGTTCGCCCCGAAGTCGTGGCGGCGGCCCGCATTGCAGGCGCAAACCGCATTTTCAAATGCGGCGGCGCACAGGCCATCGCCGCCCTGGCGTACGGGACGGAGTCTATTCCGGCGGTGGACAAAATCGTAGGTCCCGGAAACGCATACGTGGCGGAGGCGAAACGGCAGGTTTTCGGCCGCGTCGCCATCGACATGATCGCCGGCCCCAGTGAAATCCTCGTCATCGCAGACGAGGCGGCTCAGCCCCGCCACATCGCCGCCGATTTGCTCTCCCAAGCGGAGCATGACGTGCGGGCCCGGGCCGTCCTCGTCACCCCAAGTGAGACGCTGGCGCATCAGGTGGCGGCGGAAATCGAGGTGCAGCTTAACGAACTCCCTCGGGAGGCGATTGCCCGGGCCTCCATCGAGTCGGGCGGGAAGATTATCCTTGTGGATTGTCTCGAGGAGGCGGTGGAGCTGTCTAACACCCTCGCCCCCGAGCACCTTGAGCTGTGCGTGGATGACCCCTTCCCCCTTCTGGAGAAGGTGCGAAATGCCGGCTCCGTCTTCCTCGGAAAATACTGCCCCGAGGCTCTGGGAGACTATTACGCCGGCCCCAACCACACCCTGCCCACCTTGGGAACGGCCCGTTTTTCAAGCCCCCTCTCAGTAGACGATTTCATTAAGAAATTTTCTTACACCTATTACACGAAGGAGGCTCTCCATCGCGTGAAGGACGATGTGGCCGCCTTTGCCGAGCGGGAAGGGCTTACGGCCCACGCTCGTTCCGTCACCATTCGATTTGAGCCGGAGGTGACGAAATGAGCCGGTTTTTATCCCGCCGCCATAAAAATCTCGTGCCCTACGTCCCCGGGGAGCAGCCCCGGGAGGGTTCGTTTATCAAGCTCAACACAAACGAGTCGCCTTTCCCTCCGTCCCCTCTTGTGCTGGAGCGGGTGCGGGAGGAGGCGGCCGCCCTTCGGCTCTATCCGGACCCAGATGCCCGAAGACTGCGGGAAAAACTCGCGGCGCACCTCGGCGTGACGCCGGAGAACGTCCTCGTCACAAACGGGTCGGACGAGGCCCTCGCCTTTGCCTTTCTGGCATTTTTCGACGAAGAGACCCCCGTCCGTTTCCCCGATATCACCTACGGGTTCTACCCCGTCTACTGCAGCCTCTGCGGCGTCACCGCGGATATCCGGCCCCTGAGGGAGGATTTCACCGTCTGCGTAGATGATTACATCGCCGCAGGGCGGCCCATCATCCTCGCAAACCCCAACGCCCCCACGGGGCTTTTTCTCCCCGTCTCCGATATTGAGCGCATCGCCGCCTCAAATCCCGACCATATCGTCCTCATCGACGAGGCGTATATCGATTTCGGGGGTGAAAGCGCCGTACCCCTCATAAACCGCTATGAAAACCTCCTCGTTGTGGGTACCTTTTCCAAGTCCCGGTCGCTGGCGGGCGCCCGCATCGGCTACGCCGTGGCCTCCCCGCCCCTCATTCAAGACCTGGACACCATCCGAAACTCCTTTAACCCGTACAATCTCTCCCGCATGTCCATGGCCGCCGGGGAAGCGGCGCTTATCGAGCAGGCGTATTACACAAACAACTGCCTAGAAATTGTCCGCGTGCGGGAAAAGACGGCAGAGAGACTTAAAAAGCTCGGCTTCGTTCTCACAGACTCCCGGGCCAATTTCCTCTTTGCCCGCCACCCGAAGCACTCCGGCCGCGATTTGTATTCTGGCCTTCGGGGGCGGGGGATTCTCGTGCGCTGGTTTAATCGGCCGCGCATTTCGGAGTACCTGCGCATCACCATCGGCACAGCGGAGCAGATGAACACTTTCCTAAAAGAAGTCCAGTCTATCATCGAACGAGAGGAGCCTTAGCCATGCGGAAAAGCACCATCACGCGAAAGACCCTTGAGACGGACATCACCCTCTCCCTCTGCCTCGACGGGGGCGAAGGGGGCGCCATTGACACCGGCATCGGGTTTCTTGACCATATGCTCACCCTCTTCTCCCGCCACGGGCGCTTTGCCCTGTCGGTCACCTGCAAGGGGGACCTGCACGTGGACGCCCATCACACGGTGGAGGACGTGGGGCTTTGCCTCGGCATGGCCTTTGACAACGCCCTTGGGGAGCGGCGCGGCATCACGCGGTACGGCGAGGCCACCGTTCCCATGGACGAAGCGCTTATCCAGTGCGTCGTGGACGTCTCGGGGCGCAGCCACCTTGCCTACGGGCTCTTGCTCGACGTCCCCTTCTTAGGGACGATGGATGCGTCTCTCGTGGAGGAGTTTCTGCTGGCCTTTACACGCCGGGCAGGATTGACGCTACACGTCCGCCAGCTGGCGGGGAAGAACGCCCACCACATCGTGGAGGGGTGCTTTAAGGCCCTCGCCCGTGCCCTGCGGGCGGCCGTGGCCATCGACCCGAACTTCGCCGGCGAAATTCCGTCTACGAAGGGCGTTTTATAGACTTAAACGAGGAGACTGTATGATTGCCATCATCGACTACGGCGTGGGGAACCTCTTTTCCCTGCGCAGCTCCTTTGAATATATCGGGGCGGACGCCGTCGTAACGGGGGACGCTCACGAAATCGCCCGGTGCGACCGCATCGTCCTCCCCGGCGTGGGCGCCTTTCAAGACGCGGCAGATAAGCTCCGAAGGTCGGGGCTTGACGACGTGGTGCGGAGCGAAGCGGGGCGCGGCAAGCCTTTACTCGGTATCTGCCTCGGCATGCAGCTGCTCTTTGACAGAAGTCTTGAATACGGCGAGCATGAAGGCTTAGGGCTTACTCCCGGGCGCGTCGTCCCTCTGGCGCCTTTGCTGCCGCCGGAGCTGAAAGTGCCCCACATCGGCTGGAACGCCCTCAATTTCCCGAAAGACCGGCCGAAAAGCCGCCTGTTTCAGTTTGTAAACGAGGGAGGGCACGTCTATTTCGTCCACTCCTACTGCGCCACGGAATGCGGCGATGCCGTCATCGCCACGGCGGAATATGCCGTGCCCGTCACCGCCGCGGTGGAGCGGGAGAACGTGTTCGGCACGCAGTTTCATCCGGAAAAAAGCGGCGAGACGGGCCTAAATATCCTGCGGGCTTTCTGCTCTGTTTAGGAGGTTTTTACTATGATTCTACTACCGGCGATAGACGTCTTCGAAGGGCGCGCCGTGCGCCTTTACAAGGGCGACTACAATCAAATGACGGTCTACAACGATAGCCCCGCCCGGCAGGCCTGCATTTTTCGGGACGCAGGGGCTTCGTACCTCCACGTGGTGGATTTAGAAGGGGCGCGGGACGGCACCACGCCGAATTTTGATACCATTGTGCGTATCGTTCGGGAAAGCGGCCTGCCCATTCAGGTAGGGGGCGGGATTCGCTCCCTCGAGGTGATTGAAAAGTACCTTGATGCCGGCATCGCCCGGGTCATCCTCGGCACAGCAGCCCTTACCGACCCCGATTTTCTCGCCGGCGCCGCCGCCCGGTACGGGGATAAAATCGCCGTGGGCGTTGATATTCTGGACGGTTTCGTGGCCATTCGGGGATGGACGGAGGTTACGGAGACGAAGTGCCTTGACTTTATGCAACGGCTCGTCTCCCTCGGCATTAAAACCGTTATCTGCACCGATATCTCTAAAGACGGCGTTCTGGGCGGGGCAAATCACGGGCTGTACCGTGAGCTTTCTGAAACACTGCCCCTTGACATCATCGCTTCAGGCGGCGTGGCGACGCTGGAGGACATTGCCGTCCTCACAAAGCTCGGCCTTTATGGCACCATTCTTGGAAAATCCCTCTACACGGGAAGCATTGACCTGGCCAAGGCCCTCGCTCTCGTGCAGAGTCTGGAGGGGACGACAACATGATTACAAAACGCATTATCCCGTGCCTTGACGTGAAGGACGGACGGGTCGTTAAGGGCGTAAAATTTCAGCAGCTGGGGGACGTTAGCTCCCCCGTCACCCTCGCAAAGCACTATAGCGACTCGGGGGCCGATGAGCTTGTGTTTTACGACATCACCGCCTCCGTGGAGGAGCGGCGTCTGTTTACGGACATCTTGCGGGAGGTGGCCTCTTGCATCTTCATCCCCCTCACCGTGGGGGGAGGCATCAACTCCCTGGAGGATTTCGACCGGGTCCTTAAATGCGGCGCGGATAAAGTGAGCGTCAACTCCGGCGCCCTGAGAAATCCGGACCTTATCCGGGATGCGGCGCGCAGATACGGAAATCAGTGCGTGGTGCTGTCGGTGGATATAAAGCGCGTGGACGGGCAGTTTCGCGTCTTTGCCCGGGGCGGGCGTGAGGATACGGGGCTTGACGCCATCGAGTGGGTGCGGCAGGGCGAGTCCCTGGGCGCCGGCGAGATTGTGGTGAACAGCATCGATACTGACGGGGTGAAAGGCGGGTTTGACCTTGAGATGCTTCAGGCGGTATGCGACGCCGTGAGCATCCCCGTCATCGCCTCCGGCGGCGCCGGCTCTTCGGAGGATTTCGTGCAGCTGTTTAAGACGATTCCGAAGGTGGACGCAGGTCTTGCCGCCTCCATCTTCCACTTCGGCGAGGTGGAAATCCCTGCGCTCAAACAACTTCTTGCCCGTGAAGGCATACCGGCGAGGATTTAATAATGGATATTGAAATGCTGAAATTTGACGAAAAGGGCCTCATTCCAGCCATCGTGGTGGACGAAGACTCCGGCGCGGTGCTCACCCTTGCGTACATGAATCGCGAGAGTCTTGAGATTTCCATGAAAGAGGGACGCACCTGCTTCTGGTCCCGCTCCCGGGGGGAGCTATGGCGCAAGGGAGAGACGTCCGGCAACGTGCAGCGCATCGTGCGCATCACCGCCGACTGCGACGGGGACGCACTGTGCGTCTTTGTGCGCAAATCGGGACCCGCCTGCCACTTGGGAACGGACTCCTGCTTTACCCGTCCCGTGTTTGACGGGCAGGAGGCTCCAGGTTTTTCGATGGATGCCCTCCTGCGGCTTATAGAGGGGCGAAAAACGGAGAAAAAAGAAGGCTCCTACACCACTTACCTCTTTGAAAAGGGGCTGGACAAAATCCTCAAAAAGGTGGGCGAGGAGTCCACGGAGGTTATCATCGCCGCGAAGGCGGAAGATAAGCGGGAAACGGTTTACGAAATCGCTGACCTTGTGTATCATGTTCTCGTGCTCATGGCGCAGGCGGGCATCTCCCTTGAGGATGTGCGGGAGGAGCTAAAGTCCCGCCACGTCATTGATGAAAAAGTCAAGCAGGAGAAAATGACATGACCACCCTTCCTGCTCCCTTGCGGAGCAATCTGCACGCCCACTCCACATTTGACGACGGCTCCCTTACCCCGCAGGAGATGGTGCGCGCCGCCATCAAGGCCCGATTTGACGTCATTGGCATCTCCGGCCACGTGTACATGGGCCACCCCACCGAGTGGTGTATGACCCCCGTCGGCACGTTTCAGTTCATGGAGGAGATGGCGCGGCTTAAGGACAAGTACGCCGATTGCATCGCCGTCTACTGCGGCATCGAGCAGGATGTTCTCGCGCCCCTGCCCGAAGGGACGTTTGACTACATCATCGGCGCCTGCCATGCGGTGGAGAAAGAGGGCGCCCTCGTCTACGCTGACGCCAGCGCCGAGGGCCTTAAAGAGGGCGTGACCCGCTTTTTCGGCGGGGACTATTACGCCTTTGTGCGGGCGTATTACGAATCCGTCGCCACCATCGGCCGCACGTTTACCCCCGATTTCGTCGCCCATTTTGATCTTGTGACAAAATACAACGGGGAAGGCCTTTTCTTCGACGAGGAGGACCCCCGCTATCGCGCCGCCGCCCTCGATGCCCTCGCCGCCGTTATGGAGAGGGTGCAGGTCTTTGAGATCAACACCGGCGGGATGTACCGCGTGGGGCGAAAAGTGCCCTACCCCGCCCCCTTTATCCTGCGGGAAATCCGTGCCCGGGGCGGCGAGATTCTCCTCACCAGTGACAGTCACGACGCCGCCTCCATGGGATACCGATACGACGACACGGCGGAGCTGGCCCGCAGCGTGGGATTTCGTTACGCGAAGGTGCTCACGCCGAAGGGGTTTGTGAGCGCACCCCTATAACAGGCATCCACACAGTATGCCCCCCAAAGCGTGAGGTTTTGCGCGATGGCGTAAAGGGGCGGCACGGGCGGTTTTGCGCACCTAGCACAACAGGGCGGCCGCTCTAGACGATTCGCGCATCCGCCCGATAGGCGCTCTCATCGTGGCGAAAACTTTCCTCCCGAGGCGGAAAAAGGCGGATTTTGTTGACAAATCCCGCCTTGTAGGGTAAAATTGTTTCAATTAGATAAGGATTCTTCAAGTGCCCCCTTGAGCGTAGGGCTTTCGGGGGAGAATAGGAAATCGGGTGCAAATCCCGAACGGAACCGCCGCTGTAAGCGCGGAGGGTTTGCTTTAGACGAAAGTCGGTCACTGGGAAACTGGGAAGGCCGAGCAGACCCGCAGGCAGATATCTGCCGGATGCGCCAGTCAGAAGACCTGCTTGGAGTGTGCCGCTTGAGCCCGCGTTCGGCTCACAGGCGGCTTATACTGTATGCGGAAAAACGGCTGCATCAACTTTACTGTTGATGCAGCTTTTTGTTTTCTGCCTTACCTTCTGATTCCTCCCGCCTTTATGGTTTTCTCCATAAATTGTGATTGTTTCTTCCTCTACAGGGCAAACGCCGAACGGAACCTCCCCTCCGTTCGGCGTTTGCTGTTTCTTATGAAGATGAGCGCGCGCTGCTGCGGGCGTAATGGAAGATGTACTGCTGAGCGATGCCGGCGTAAGGCGCAAAGCGGGCCAGGTCCACGCCGCCGCCGTATTCGGCAGAGAGGGCCTTCTTCATCCATGTGTCCACGGGGAAGGCGTTGAGCTTCCCCAGCCCGAAGAGGGCGGCGCACTGGGCGACTTTTTCCCCCACCCCATCGAGGGTTTTTAAGGCCTCGATGGCCTTCCGCTCCGGCGCCTTCTTGAGTGCCTCAAGGTCAAGGCGCCCCTCTGCCACGGCCCGCGCCGCGCCGAGGATGTACCTGGCCCGGTATCCGCTCCGAAGCGGCGCTAAGTCTTCTTCAGATAGGGACGCCACAATCTCCGGCGCGGGAAAGGCGTAGAGGGTCTCTCTCTCAAACGCCACCGGCTCGCCGAAAAGATGGCAGAGGTTCTCCACAATCTGCGTAATACGGGGGATGTTGTTGCACTGGGAGACGATAAACGTACACAGCGCCTCCCATGGCTCCTGCCGCAGGATGCGAATGCCCGCCCCGTACTCCGCCGCCCGGGTCATGTAGGGGTCCACGGCGAGCATTTTGCGGATGGCGTCGTAGTCCCGCTCGATGTCAAAGTAGTCCCGCCAGAGAAATTCAAAATCCTCTCTGCCGCCGCTGATAAAAATGCCCTCACCCGTCTGCCGTACACGGGCGGCGCGGCCGTACGCCACGCCGATAAAGGCGTCCTCGGAGGGGTCACCCTCCTGTCGGTGCCAGCGGAAGCACTGGCCGCAGTTAAATGTCTTTTCAAGGTCAAAATCCGCCGCGTGGCGGATTTCTGTTTCCGTTTCGTGAAAGATAATCTCCATGTTATCAGTAGGTAAACCCGCGTTTGGGGTCCTTAAATTCGTCAAGGCGCAGGGTGTATGCGTCCATAGCGGCCTTCTCAAAGGGGACGGGGCGGTCCCCCGCACCGATGAGCCGGAGCATAAGGCGCGTAAAGGGTGGGTTCAGAACAAGAAGGGGCCCTAACAGATACGTCGCCATAAAGTTCTTATAGCGGATTCCTTCTCGTGTCTCCCCGGGATTTCGCCCCGCGCCCCGCACCGTTTCAAACAGCGCCGGCACGTCTTCGCCCCCATACGCGTGGGAAAACTGGCTCTTGAAGCCTAAGATGTCCATGTCCTCAAATCTGCCGAGGTACAGGGCGTTATAGCGCCGCTCCATGGTACGCTTTGCCTGCAGGTCAAAAAGCCCCAGCATGGGTGTTTTTGTCCCGTCTTCGTCCTGAATTTCACGGATAAATAGCTCCATGGCGTTTCCGGTGGCGAGGATGGGCAGGCCCTCTTCGATTTTCTGTTTGAGGGCATCAAGATGGGGCGTCATGGCGTCCCTTACCAGTATCTGCGCCCGCTCCGTCATGGAGCTTAAGTACACGAGGCTCACGTCCCGATCTAAAAACGCCGGGCGGGTCTTGAGAGACGTTTTCACAACCTCCGCTTCCGGCACGGCACGGCGCAGGTACTCGATGTTCATAAGGTCCCCGTAGAGGTTGCACACTTCGGGGTAGAGAATTTCAATGGTCATCTCGCCGCCGCCTCCTCCGCGCATTCCACAATCTTCGCCTGCACTTTATAGACGAGGTCCAAGGCGTCCGTCCCGTAAAACAGGCACACGCTCTCTCCGGGGCGATACTCTAAAAGCTCCGGTGCGTCCAGCTCCGAGAGGGTGCAGCGCAGCCGTTCTTCCGGTACCCCCGCAAGAAGCAGCCGCAGGTAATAGTCCTTAGCCCGTGGGCCGGTGCACACGATGCGGGAGATGCCCTCCCGGGCGAGAAATTCAAAGTCGCAGTCGTAGAGCCACGTGGTGTTCTCCGACCAGTTTTTCTGGTCGGCAAGGCAGTTCATCATGAGGATGATTTCCTTCTCCCCGGGCAGCTGGCTGACGTAGTCGAAGGCCCGGGAGCCGGCCAGAGCGTTTTTGTCTTTCGACATCTGCATCACGACCCGCACGTTCCCCGCCTGCCTCGCGTTAAACCGCGTTTCCACGATTTTCGTTTTCCCAAGGCTCTCCGAAATTTCCTCGTGGGTCAGCCCAAACTCCCGCATAGCCGCCGCCACGGTGACCACGTTGTAGATGTTAAACACACTGTCGCTGAGAAGGGGATAGACGACGCGGCCGCCCTGCTTGTCCGTCACCGTCATGGTCATGTCTGTGGTGTCCACGTCTGTGGCGAAGTAATGCGCCTCGGGGGACTTAAAGTCGCAGTCACGGCAGTGGGCGCGCCCGATGTGGTGATAGCGGCGGTAGTCGTACTGCAGCTCCCCGCTGCACGTCGGGCAGATTTGCAGGTCGTTTATGAGGTTAATGCACTCCACCACGTCCGTCTCCATCCTGTCCACGGCGAAGTAAACGCGGTCATTTTCCGGCGCGATGCGGGAGGAGATGAGGTCATCGGCATTGAGCACCAGCTTCGTCTTTCGCGGAATGGCCTGCGAAATGAAGTTTGCGATGTACTCCGGATGGGCATTGCGCATGACGGAGTCGCGAAACAGGTTCGTCACAACAAGCCACTTGGGCGTTAAGTACGGGTAAATGCGCTTGGATGAGCGCTCGTCGATTTCCAGAACCGCCGTCTCATACCGCGTTTTGCCGAAGAGAGAGCTACCGTAAAGCAGCGTCGTGGCGATACCGGCGGCCACGTTTGAGCCAAGACGGTTACTCAGGACGCGATGGCCCCGGTCCGTCAACACGTCTGCGATGAGGTTAGACACCGTCGTCTTCCCGTTTGTACCGGTGACGGCGATGATGTTCTCCGGCTTGTCCACCTGCCCGAGAAAATCCGGGCAGATTTTCAGTGCCACAACGCCGGGGAAAAAGGTGGCGTTGCGCCTGAGAGCGCGCAGAGCCAGCCGCGCACATTTCCCAAGCCAGAGTGCAAGAAGAAACCTGATTTTCCGCATCATTCATCGACCTTTTCTGTCTGTTCGGCGCCCGCATCCGGCGCCGCTTCGTCCCGTTCACCTATAAATGTAGCCACGCAGCGGTTAATTGAAACACCCTGCGCGTGAAATTTCATCTCGTAGTCCGTCATGGCGCCCACAGGGCCTCGCTCGTGCAGGTTGCGGGTGATTTCCGAAAGGGCAAAGCCCGCCTCCTGAAAGGTCCCGAGGGAGTATTCAAACAGCTCGTTATTGTCCGTCTTAAAGTGGATGGCCCCGCCCGGGCGGAGGATTTTTTTGTAGACAGGGAGAAACCGCTCCGAGGTCAGGCGCCGCTTTGCGTGCCGCTTGCCGGGCCACGGGTCGCTGAAATTGAGGTAAATGCGGTCCAGCTCCCCCTCGCCGAAGAATTCAAGAAGGTTTGACGCATCCTGCGTGATAAAGCGGATGTTCGTCAGCCCCTCCTCCATGGCCCGCTCAAGGCCGATAATCATGGCGTCCGCCACCCGCTCGATGGCTATAAAGAAAACGTGGGGATTTTGCTTTGCGATTTCAACGGTAAAGCGCCCGCGCCCGCACCCGATTTCAAGGTGCAGCTCCTGAAATCCCGGAAAATCGCTGCGCCACCGGCTGCGATGAAGGGCTGGCTCCTTAACGAGAAGTGCGGCGCAGCGCTCCATGCGCGGGATGAGGTTTCGTTTTTTGCGCATTCTCATTTGTCTTTGCTCTCTCCGTTACACAATAGGTTTAAACACCGGCCTGCCCGGCGCGGCCCCGCTTTAAGCGGAGATAGGCGACAAACGCCACCGCGGCGGCCGCAAGAAGCGCCACGCCCCCCACGAAGGCAAAGCGGAATACCGTGGAGCCGGGGCGGATGGCCTCGGTGAGGTTAGTAAATACGATGGGGGACAGATACCCCCCGATGCCGGGCATGACGGAATTGACAAGGGCCGTTGCCACGGCGGAGTTTTCCACGCTCACGCAGTTGGACGTGCCAAAGAGCACCTGCGGAACGAGAAGGCTCATGGCCATGCCGGCAAAAAATACGCCGAGGAGCACCACTACGAGGGAGAAGGTACCCACGCTGATGAGAATAAAGCCCACGGCGTACAGCACAAACGCCAGAGGTATGGCAAAGTCTTTCAGTTTCGCGGAAATGCGGTTGAAGAACAGGCCCATCACCACGCCCCCCGCCATCTGAATCGCGGTGGCGACGCCGGCGGTGGCGGTGTTGCCGAGGCTGGCGTTGTCGAGGTGGGTGGAGATGTTCGTGCCGCAGACGTTGTTAATCAGGGCGTTGAGCATGGAGACAACGCCGTAGAAGAACACCGCCGCCGGAATGTGCCACTTTTTCTTCGGGGTACCCGCAGGGTCGGGCTCTGCCGTGATGTCCCGCGGGATGTATTTGAGCGCCACGAACACGAGGGGAACGGCCAGAAGCATCATCATATAGCCGCCATACCAGACGGTTTGGGCCAACAGGCCGCCGCCGACGCTGAGGATGATGGCGCCGCCGTTAATAAAGGCTGACTGGGTGCCCATGCTCATGCGCCGCTCTTCTTCGTTAAACTGGTCGAAAATAATGCTCGACAAAGGCGCCACCAGAAAGCCCATGCCAGCGCCGATGAGGATGCTAAAGAGCTGGAGCTGCCAGAAACTGTCGTGCAGGAAAAAGACGACGACGCCCGTCAGCCCAATGAGGCCCGTTCCGATGACGACGCACGCCTTTTTCGAGAGAATCCGGCGGGAGATGAGAAAGGACGAGACGATGGACGCAATAAGTGAGACGATACTCGGCAGCATCATGGCCGCCTGAATATCGGCAAGGCTTCTGTCGGTAAACTGCTCTGTGCTGATTTTCTGGATCCCCGGCGTGGGGGCGAACATGGCCATCTGGAGCATGGAGATGACCATGGCGGCGAAGAAAAACCGCCGCTTTTCCGGTGACATTTTTGTCATTCATGTTCCTCCTGTTGCTGCGCTTTGCGTGAGTCGGGCGGCGGACTCCCTTTGCACTCGGCAAAAGCCGGATTACCCGCCGCGCGCGTACTTTACGCGCGCCCTTTCTTCTCGCGGTACACTGTGAGCCCGTAAAGGACGGCGCCGAACACGAGGGTGAGTGCGCCGACGAACGCATAGCGGAAAACCGTCGAATCGGGGGAAATCGCCTGGGTGAGGTTCGTAAAGATAACGGGGGAGATGAACACGCCAAAGCTCGGCGCCACGGAGGTGGCGATAACTGTGCCCGTGGCGGAGGTGGTCTCATCCACAAGCTGGGAGACGCGGAAGGTGCAGTGCGGGAGCATCATGCTCATGGACATGCCGGCGATGAACGCCCCGAGAAGTATCATAATCAGTGAGTGCGGGAAAAGGGCGAGGAGCATAAAGCCCACGAAAATCGATAGGCACGCCAGCACCATGATTTTATCCTTCAGCTTCGCCGAGAGTTTTCCGAAGAAGATGCCGGCGAAGGCTCCGCCGCCCATCTGCAGTGCGGCGGCCACGCCCGAAACGGCCGATCCGCCCTTGTTTTGCAGGTAAGTGGAGATGTGGGTGGAGATATTCGTGCCGCAGACGTTGTAGACGGCCATGAACACCAGAACGATGGCGGCGTAGTAGAACACGCCGGGGTTAATGGGCGCCCGCTTTTCCCCGGGTGCCGTTTTGCGGGCCGGCGTCTTTTTGCCCGGAACAGTCAAGAGGACTAAAATCATAATCGGCAGGCCCACGAGGAAAATGAGATAGCCGCCGTACCAGAAGCGCGCCGCGGCAAGGCCGCCGGCGATGCCCAGCAGGATGCCGCCGCCGTTAATGAAAGACGTCTGATAGCCTGTAATGGCTTGACGGGGCTCTTCGTCGAAGTTGTCAAAGAGGAGGCCGAAGTTGTTCGTCATGTAAAAGCCTGTGGCCACGCCCAAAAGGATGTTCATGAGCACGAAGCTCCAGTAGGCCGAGTTAAACAGCGCCGCGAAGACGCCCGTTAAAAACAGGGCGAAAAGGCCGAAGGCAACGGCAATCTTCTTTGAAATGATGCCCTTGTTAATCAAAAGCGCCGCAATCACAGACATGGACAGGGACGCAAGGCTCTGCAGCGCCATAACCGTCTGGATTTCGGCAAGTTCCTTGTCCGGGAAGGCGGTTGTTTTAATCGTGTCGATGGCGGGGCTGAGCGCGAGATTGGGCATCTGAACGAGTGCCACGATGAGGATGGTCCACATCAGCACTTTCTGGTTCTTCGTCAGCTTTGACATATCTCCCTCCAGAGTCGGTTTTCTCTCTTTTCGTAAAGAAGGAGGCCGGCCAAGGCCCCCCATTTTCAATAGAGATATTTTATGATATTCCCGCTGTCTTTGCAAGCAGGTAAATCGCAGACTTGCGCCCTGTCCGACCCCTAATCTGTCGGCTCTCCAAGGGTGCGCAGCACCGCCGTAAAGTAAGGCGGGAGGGGCGTCTCAAGGCGGATGGCTTTTTCCGTCCGCGGGTGGATAAAGGAAAGCTCCTTTGCGTGCAGGCATTGGCCCGCAAGGCCCTTTTCCGGCTTTTTGCGCCCGTAGACGAGGTCCCCCAGCAGGGGGTGGCCGATGTGCGCAAGATGTACACGGATTTGATGGGTTCGCCCCGTCTCAAGGCGGCAGCGCACGTGGGTGTATCCGTTATAGCGGGCGATGACCTCAAAGTGCGTCACCGCTTCCCGCCCGCCGTGTTTGAGAACAGCCTGCCGCTTCCGGTCCGTGGGATGGCGGCCGAGGGGGGCGGAGATGGTGCCTGTATCCTCCCGGATGCGCCCGATGGCCACGGCTTCGTACACCCGGGAGAGGGAGCGGTCTTTCAGCTGCCGGGAAAGGCTGCGGTGTGCAAAGTCATTTTTCGCGGCGATGATAAGCCCCGAGGTGTCTTTGTCGATGCGGTGGACAATCCCCGGGCGCATCTCCCCGCCGATGCCGGAGAGGCTCTCCCCGCAGTGGGCGAGAAGGGCGTTCACCAGCGTCTCGTCCGGATGCCCCGGCGCAGGGTGCACCACCATGCCCCGTGGTTTGTTCACCACGATGACGTCTGTGTCTTCAAACACCACGTCCAGCTCGATTGCCTGGGCCAAAAGCTCCAGTTTGACAGGTTCGGGCAGCGTCACGTCGAAGACTTCCCCTGCCGTCACCCTGTGGTTTTTCCGGACGGGGCGTCCCCCCAGCAGCACATGCCCGCCTTCTATCAGGCGCTGAACGGCGCTGCGGCTCATGTCAGGAAGATGGGCCGCCAGAAGCACATCGATGCGCGCGCCTGTTTCCGTCGCTTCAATCTTCGGCATCGTTATCCGGCTCCGTCTGCAAATCCGGCGCCCCGTGTTCGGGGGCTGCGGTATTTTCCGCCATATCGCTATTAGGGAGCGCAGGATTCTCCGTCTCCCCGCTCTCAGAAACCGCGATGTTTTCCGGTGCCCCGCTCTCAGAAGCTATCCTGTTTTCAGCCGCCCCATCCTCGGGGGACTCTATCGTCTCCTGCGCCAGACCCTCGGTGACCGTCACAGCGTCAGGCGCCTCGCCGGCGGTAGCCTTTTTCTTTGACGCATCCCCCGTTGGGTGGAGCAGGTAGAAGATGATAAAGGCGATGCCGCCCACGGTGATGAAAATGTCCGCCACGTTAAACACCGCAAAGCGCACGAACTCAAACTCGAAAAAGTCCGCCACGTACCCGAACAGGACCCGGTCGATGAGGTTTCCCACCGCGCCGCCTAAAACGAGGGACAGGGCATAGCAGGCGGGCTTTCCGAAATGGCGGCTGAAGCGAAAGAGGATTGCCAGTATCCCGGCGATGGCCACGATGGACGTGGCAACCAGAGCCCACCGCATACTCGAGAACATACTGAAGGCCGCCCCGGTGTTCTCAACGTACACAAGGCGGATGATGCCGGGAATGAGGCGGACGCTACCATCTTTTACGAGGAGCGTGAGATAGTGCTTGGAGATCTGGTCCAGCAGGATGGCGGCTGCGGCGATGATGAGGTAAAGCATTCTTAGTCCTCCAGTCCGGTCAAAGAAAGGGAGCCGCCCGCGGTTTGGGCGGCTCCCGCAGCTTTTTGCTTTAGGAAATCGCGCTGGCGCACCGCGGGCACAGTTCGGGGTGTTCGGCGTTTTCGCCCACCTGCTCGTCGTGCACCCAGCAGCGGACGCATTTGGGAGCGGAGCTCGCCGCTACGTCAATCACGGCGCCCTTATACTCCTGAGCGGCGTATCCGGTGCCGGCGCCCTGTGTCACCGTGACTTTCGACACGATAAACAGCTGGCTAAGGTTTTCGTCCTTGATGGCCTCGAAGGCCTTCGCCCCCTCCTCGTCGAGGTAAATCGTCACTTCCGCGTCCAGGGGCTTGCCGACGACTTTTTCAGCCCGGGCCAGTTCCAGCGCCTTGTTGACGTCGGCGCGCAGGGCGAGGAGCGTCTCCCATTTCGCCTCCCGCTCCGGCGCCAGGACGAGGGCGGGGTTAAAGTCGGGCATGTCGTTAAAGAGCACGCTTTCCGTGTCGTCCCCCGTGCGGTGGGGCATGGCCGCCCAAATCTCCTCCGCCGTAAAGGCGAGGATGGGGGCCAGAAGGCGCACGAGCCCGTCTAATATCGTGAAGATGGCCGACTGGGCGCTGCGGCGGGAGCGGCTGGCGGTCCCGTCGCAGTAGAGGCGGTCTTTGATAACGTCTAAATAGAAGCTGGACATCTCCACCGCACAGAAATTGTGGACACCGTGGTAAATGGCGTGGTATTCGTAGCGGTCGTAGGCGCTGCGCACGCGGGCGACCAGCTTGTTAAACTCCGCCACGGCCCACTTATCCAGCTCCTCCATCTCCTCAAAGGGCAGAACCTCGTCGGGATTAAAGCCGTTTAAGTTGCCGAGGATATACCGGGCGGTGTTGCGAATCTTCAGGTAAATGTCGGACAGCTGCTTTAAGATGTCCTTGGACATGCGCATATCGTTGCGGTAATCCGTGGAGGCCACCCACAGGCGCAGGATGTCCGCACCGTAGTCTTTGATAATCTCGTTCGGCGCCACCACGTTGCCCACGGACTTGTGCATGGCCTTGCCCTCGCCGTCCACCGTCCAGCCGTGGGTGATAATCTGCCGATACGGCGCCACGCCCTTAGTGGCGATGCTTGTGAGCATGGAGGACTGGAACCAGCCGCGGTACTGGTCACCGCCTTCGAGGTAAATGTCCGCCGGGGAGGTCAGGCCCTCGAACTGGTCTAAAACGGCGGCGTGGGTGGAGCCGGAGTCGAACCAGCCGTCTAGGGTGTCCGTCTCCTTCGTAAAGGTCTTGCCGCCGCAGTGGGGGCAGGCAAAGCCCTCGGGGAGAATCTCCGCGGCCTCCTTTTCATACCACACGTTGGAGCCGTGCTGGGCAAAGAGGTTTGCCACCACGTCAATGGTCTCCGGCGTGCAGACGGGCTTTTCACATTCCTCGCAGTAGAAGACGGGAATCGGCAGGCCCCAGTGGCGCTGGCGGGAGATGCACCAGTCGCTTCGCTCGCGAATCATGGCAATCATGCGCTCTTTGCCCCATTCGGGGTTCCAGCGGATATCGTCGCAGGAGGCGACGGCTTTGTCTTTAATGGCGTCCACGGAGGCAAACCACTGCTCCGTCGCCCGGAAGATAATCGGGTTTTTGCAGCGCCAGCAGTGGGGATAGGAGTGGACGATTTCGTCGGCGGCAAAGAGCAGGCCGCTTTCCTTTAAGTCGTCATAAATGGCCTTGTTGGCCTTAGAGTAGTGCAGGCCTTTGTACTGCAGGGCTTCCTCCGTCATGATACCCCTGTCGTTTACGGGGGCGACGAAGGGAATCTCCGGATATTTGCGGCAGACGTTGAAGTCGTCCACGCCGAAGCCGGGGGCCGTGTGGACACATCCGGTGCCGATATCCAGCGTGACGTGGTCCCCCACGATGACGAGGGAGGTGCGGTCGTAGAAGGGATGGCGGGCCACCATGTACTCCATGTCGGCGCCGCGGAGCTTTCCGCGAATCTCCCAGCTTTCAATCTTCGCCGCCTTCATGACGGACTCCACCAGCTCCGTGGCTACGATGTAGTTTTCGTCTCCAACGCCAACGACGCTGTACTCAAAATCGGGGCCGAGGGAGATGGCGAGGTTACCGGGGAGGGTCCACGTGGTCGTGGTCCAGATAACGAAGTAGGTCTTGTCAACGGGGGCGATGCCGGCCAGCAAGCCCTTATCGTCCTCCACGGGGAATTTCACGTAAATAGCCGTGCAGGGGTCGTCCGCATACTCGATTTCCGCTTCGGCCAGAGCCGTCTCGTCCGAGGGGCACCAGTACACGGGCTTGAAGCCCTTGTAGATATACCCCGCCTCATACATCTTCCCGAAGACGCGCACTTCCTCCGCTTCAAACTTCGGGTCCATAGTGAGGTAGGGCTTGTCCCAGTCACCGATGACGCCGAGGCGCTTAAACTGCTCCCGCTGGCGGGATACGAAGTCAGCGGCGAAGTCGCGGCAGGCATCCCGGAACTCGGAAATGGTCATGTTTTTGCGGTCGAGCTTGTTTTTCTTGATGATGGCGCTCTCAATGGGCATGCCGTGGTTATCCCACCCGGGAATGTAGGGTGAGCGGTAGCCTGTCATGTTCTTATAGCGGACGATGTAGTCCTTTAAGATTTTGTTGACGGCGTGCCCCAGGTGAATGTCACCGTTGGAGAAGGGCGGTCCGTCATGCAGGATGAAAAGGGGCTTCCCTTCCCCCTTTTTCATGAGTTTGCCGTAAATATCCTTTTCGTAAAAGGCGCGAAGCATCTCCGGCTCCCGCTTGGGCAGGCCGGCGCGCATGGGAAAGTCCGTTTTCGGCAGGTTGATGGTGGCGTTATAATCGACAGGCATAACTTTGTCTCCTCTTGAATCTAAGTAAAAAACGGGGAAAAACAGCCCTCTAATGCGGGCAAACGGGCCGCCTTGCACAGCCGACCCGTTTCAGTACAAAAAGTCCCACACCGAACAAAGAGCCGTCGGTGGATTAGTCTCCGGAATAATTCTTCCCAAATTTCAAATCGCCAAAATCAAAACGCGGTTTTGTGGCGTCTAAATCTTCCTCTTCTCCGCCGTTTATGCGGTTGCGAATGAGGCGGACGGTCTCCTCGTCCCGGAAGATGCGGTCAAAAGGGTCATCCTTCTCGGGGGCGCTGTGCATACCGAAGGGGTCGTCGGAACTGACCGGCTCCTCAGGTGTCGCCTCCGGCTCCGGCTCCGGCTGCTGTGCTTCGGGGGCAGTTTCCTCCACCTCTTCGGCAGGCTTGTCCCCTTCCGGCTCCTTGCCGACGCCTTCAAGCCGCTCTAAGAAGGCTGCGTGCTGGCGTAAAATCTCCTGCGATGCCTGCACGAAACGCCGGGTCTCCTCTTTGGCCCGGCGGAGACGCTCTTCCTCCTCGGCGAACTTGCTCTTCATCTCGCTTAAACGGATGCGAACCTCCGCCTCCGTCTGGGCGAGGAGCTCTTCGCTCTTCTTTTTGGCTTCGCTCGTGATTTCGTCCCCGAGGCGCTGAGCGGTCAGAAGCGCCATGCGCATGGCTTCGTCCGTTGAGCGGTATTCCTCCACCTTCTCAACAAGGACTTTGATTTTGCTCTTGAGAATGGCGTTTTCCTTGAACAGCGCCGTGTAATCGTTCGTAAGCGTTTCAAGGAAATCGTCCACCGCCGCCATATCGTAGCCGCCAAACACAGCTTTCACAAACTCTTTGCTGGCTACTTCCTGTGGTGTAAGCATTCAGTTCAACCCTTTCTTGTCGCTCCCCAATTTGGGTTATGCGCCCTATATTCCGGCCACGCCGCCGGTTCCTCCCCACAGCGCGCGCCGCGCCTTAACGGTCCGGCACTCTTGAGGGATCAGAAATACAGCCCGTTGTTTTCCAGTTCGTCAATTAAATCTCCGAGAAGGTCGACATTATAGGGTGTAATGATATAGGTGTTTACGGCAACTTTTTTAATTTTGCCTTCCTGCGCATAAGCAACGCCGCTGAGAAAGTCTATGAGTCGCCTTGCGATGTCTTTATTCGTCTGCTCAAGGTTGAGGACAACCGTCCGCTTCTCCCGCAGGTGGTCGGCCACCTCGGCGGCGTTTTCAAACCGCTCGGGCTTGACGAGAACGACCTGAAGCTGCGCCGTGGCGTGGATGTTCACAACCTTGTTGCTGTCTCTGCGATCTTCAAATCCGCCGTAGGAGCTTCGGGCCTGTGCCGGCGTCCTCGGAGTCAGCGGAATCTCTTCCTGCGCCCGAGGTTTAAAGTCTTCAAATTCATCATCTTCATCGTCATATGGACGCATGAGTTTTTTTAATTCGTTTAATAGTCCCATCGATGGTACCTCCTGTCGGCAGCGGCACAGTGGCTCTAAGCCGCCGCCCCGGTCATCCTATTTCGCGATGATACCGACGTGCGCCGAATATGGCGGTGCCGATGCGCACCATGTTCGCGCCGGCCTTTATCGCTTCAGCGAATGAATCGCTCATTCCCATGGACAAAAAATGCATAGAGATATTATCGTATTTTTTTTCAGTCATGTCAACAAAAAGCTGATACATTGCGTCAAAATATGGCCGTGAATCGGCAGGATTTTCCACATACGGCGGGATTGCCATGAGCCCCTTAACGCGAACGCCCGGCGTTTCGCCGGCCTTCCCTAAAAGCTCGTCCAGAGCTTCAGCGAAAACCCCCGCCTTCCCCGGCTCCCGCCCGATGTTCACTTCCACCAGAATGTCCTGCACAATTTCCAGAGCGGCAGCCCTTTTCCCAATCATTTCTATCTGCCTGAGACTGTCGACGGACTCGATAAGGTCGCACACGCCGACGATTTGGCGAATCTTATTCGTCTGGAGGTGGCCGATAAAGTGCAGCGGCACCCCGACGTAGGCCCCCTGACCGTGCTTTGTTAGAAGCTCCTGCACGCGGTTTTCCCCTACCGCATCGACGCCGGCGGCGATGGCGTCCTGAACGGCCGCGGCGTCGTTCATTTTCGCCGCGGCAACGAGGCGGATTTCCTTCGGGTCTCTCCCGCTTTGGAGGGCCGCCTCAGCCATTTTATCTCTTATAGCCCTGACGTTGTCGGCTATCGTCACCTGTCCATCACCTTGCCATGATATAAGTCCTTCGCCGAAACGATAACCTGTGCCCCCGCGCGCAGGGCGGTCCCCGTCTCGGCGCCTGTTTTCACAATCGTCATATCTCCAACCTGATTTATCGGCTCGATTTTCACCTTTTCCGCCCGCATGGCGGTGAGCAGATAAATATACGGCTCCTCCTCGTCCCGATGGACGGCCTCCGTGGGAATGGCAAGTCCCTCGTACCCCCCGAAGAGGACCTCCGCCTCCATTTTTCGCGCAGTGAGAATGTCCACAAGGTTCGTCTTCGCGGAAAACACCACCACGGCGCTCTCCCCCTCCGTCTCGCCGACGGAGTGGACTTTCATGGGTATTACGGCGCTGATGCCGCCTGAAAAGCGAACGGTGGCCTCTTTCTCCACGGCGAGGCGCTCAGCGTCCTGCCTGTCCATCACGGCGGCATAGTACCACTCGATGCCCGTGACAATTTTTCCGAGGGTCTCGCTGGCGATACGCTGGGTATCGGCAAAGAGGCGTGAAAGGGCAGAAGGTGTCAGGCCCGAAAGGACATCCGGACCCACGTGTTCGTATCCGTCGGAAAGACTTGAATAAACGCCGCTGACCGGCGCGGACAAGGTATCCGCGCCGGCATTTTCCTGTATGAGCTGAGAAAGCTGACTTTTCAGGGCGGCAAGTTCCGTATCGGTGACCTCCATACCGCCCTGGGCCAGCACGTTTCGCTGAAGGCTCAGGCTAATGGCGTCCAGCCCGGATAAATCCCGCTGCGCCACCGCCGTGGCTAAGGCTAAGACGGCGCGCTCGGCGTCCTGCTGCGTGGAGCGGGCCCTGTTTGCCGCCTCCGCTTCCTCCACCGCCAGCTGCAGCGCCCGGATTCGGCTGGCCTTTTCCAGCGCGCCCTCGCCCTGATAAAACACGATGAGCGTCTGATTCCGCGCAACCTTCTCCCCCTCGGAGGCGACCACCGTGGCCGTTCCGTTTCGCTTCGGGAGCGTCTGCTCCCGGCGGATAATGTAGCCTTCGGCCACACCCGTTTCCTCGGAGGAAAAGGCCTGAACGGTTGCCGTGATGACTTTGCCTTCGGTTTTGTTGTAGATGTAAAGACCGATGTAAGCGGCGATGGCCAAAAAGAGCACCACCGACATGAGTTTGATTGCCAAGTCACTGCGCCGCATTGTCTGTCCCCTTCATGTCGCCGCCCGCCGCTTCACTAAGGCTACGGTTTCGCCGTCTCATCCTCCTGAATATTCAGAGGGATGTTACGGGACGGCACGATCGTCGAGATCGCGTGCTTGTAGATGAGCTGCTGCTTGCCGTCCGTCTCCAGTACCACGACGAAGCTGTCAAACCCCGTTACGACGCCGCGGAGCTGAAATCCGTTGACGAGAAATAGAAGTACCTGCTGTTTCGAGCAACGCGCCTGATTGAGAAAAGTCTCCTGCAAATTCTGTATCTTTCCCATTGTTTGCCGTCCTTTCTTTCTTTCGACGGCAAAATGCGCCTGCCATAGCGTATTCTTTTCCCTATATCGCCCGGAATGCCGCCAGTATAGCACATTTTACCGTCTCTTTCAAATCTTTAGACGGATTCATGTTACCCAATATCTTCCAAATACTTTGTCGAAATTTGAAGCGCATGTTCAAAGTCTGGCTGATTCCCCCATAGAATCCACGAAACGCTGCTGTCTGACCGCAGCCACGAAAGCTGCCGCTTGGCGTAGCGGCGGGAGGAGAGCTTAATCGCCTCCGCCGCGCTCTCCGGAGCGTCGCCCCGCCGGATGGCCTCCACGATTTCCTTGTATCCGATGGCCTGCATGGCGGTGTGCCGGGGGCTGACGCCCATGTCAAGCAGGCGGCGGACTTCGTCCACAAGGCCGCGGCGGAACATCTCCTCCACCCGAAGGTTAATGCGCGCGTAAAGGTCCTCCCGTTCTCTGAAGCTGAGGGCAATTTTCCTGGCGCGATAACGGGGCGGGGCCTTTTGCGTCTCCTCGTCGTGCTCTGTGATGGTTTTGCCGGTGGTCGTGAAGATTTCGAGGGCGCGCACGATGCGTTTTTTGTCGTTCGGGTGCAGTCTCTGCGCGGCGGCGGCATCCACTTTGCCGAGGCGCCGGAGCATCGCCTCTCCGCCCAGGGAGTCGTATTCGGCGGCAAGCTGCTGCCGAACCTCCGGGTCGCCCCGTCGGGAAAAGGCGGTGCCGCGGATGAGGGCGTCGATGTACAGTCCTGTTCCGCCCACGACGATGGGGAGCTTGCCGCGGGAGAGAATGTCCTCCACGCAGGAGGTGGCATCCTCCACATAGCGGGCGACGGAATAGCTCTCCTGCGGCTCCACCACGTCCAGCATCCAGTGCCGAACGCCGTCCATCTCCTGGGGGGTGGGCTTTGCGGTGCCGATGTCCATGTGCCGGTACACCTGCATGGAGTCGGCAGAGACGACCTCGCCGTTCAGAGCCTTCGCTAAAAGGATGCCGAGGGCTGTTTTCCCCGTGGCGGTTGGCCCTGTGATTACGGCAATTTGCGGTGGCATACTCTTCTCCTTTGATTTGGGTCTACGTTCTCTTAAAGCTGCGGTCAATGGCGGATTTCGTCCATTCCATGGCGACGGGGCGGCCGTGCGGGCAATAGCGCACTTTGCCGGTGAGTACGTTTGCGATTAGGTGGCTCAGGGTTTGCGGATCTGATATTTTTCCCGCCTTTACGGCGGCTTTGCATGCGATGGTGTGGAACATGCTGTCAAGCCGCGACTGTGTATCGGGTTTCCCGCCGCGGCGGAGCACGTCGAGGATTTCTGCGAGGGTTGCTTCCGTATCCTGCTGGGAAATGTCAGAGGGAATCTGGCGCACCGCCACAGATTCCTCCCCGAAGGGTTCGATGAGAAACCCGAGGCGGGCAAACATCTCCCCGTTGCCGAAAAGGAGGGCGGTATCCTCCCGCCCGAGACGGCAGATAACGGGCTGGAGGAGAATCTGCGCCATGGGCTCGTAGTCGCGGGATTTGAGGCGGTCAAAGTGCATCCGCTCGTGGGCGGCGTGCTTGTCGATGAGCCAGAGGCTCTCGCCCTGCTCCACAATGATGTATGTCCCGTACGCTTCGCCGACGTAGCGAAACGAGCTTTCCTCTTGGGCTGACGATGCGGTTGTCTCCACCGTCTCCCCGGGCGCATCCGGTAGAAGGCCGGAGGGTGCGCTGTTATCTCCCTCCGGAAAGGATATCTGCACCACGCCTTCTCCCCTGAGGGGCGCAAGGCCCTCGGGCAAGGCTTCATCTAAATCACGGAGGGTGTTGTCTTTTTCATCAGCGTCCGGCAGCGGCTTCTTGTCATGGCGCCACGCCACAGGTTTTTCGTACCCGCGGAAGGATGCGCCGCCGCTCCCCTTCGGCAGGGCGGAGCGATATCCGCTATAGTTGCCCTCCCGAATGGGCGCGGGGCGGCTTTGCTCAGGATGGGTGGGGATGAAAATTGTCGGAATTGCGGCGGTTTCGTCTGTCATGGCGTCTTCGGCTCTGATAAGAGGCGCATCCGCCTTCTCCGTGGGCGCCGGCTTCGGGGCGTTGAGGGTGGGACTGGGGATGGGCGAGCCGATGCTGAGGGCGGAGAGGGCGGCGTAATAGACACCGTCGAACACTTTCCGCTCGCTGAGAAACTTCACCTCGATTTTCGCGGGATGGACGTTTACGTCCACCTCCGACCAGCGCATGGTGAGATAGAGCACACAGGAGGGAAACCGGCCTGTGAATAAACTGTTTCGATAGGCCTGCTCCAGCGCCGCCTGCAGGGTTTTCGAGCGCACGGCCCGGCCGTTTACGAAGAAAAACTGGTAGCTGCGGTTGCCCCGGGCTTTATGGGGCGCGCAGACGTATCCGGAGACGGTAAGCCCCTCGTCCTCCGAGGACGCCGGCAGCATACCGGCGGCAAAGTCCCGGCCGAAGAGGGTGTAGATGGCGGATTCCACCCGTCCGTCACCGGGGGTGTGAAACTCCTCTTTGCCGTCCCGTATGTAGCGGAAGGAGATTTCCGGGTGGGACAGGGCGCAGCTCGTCATAAGGGCGGAAATGGCCGCCGCCTCGGCCCGGTCGCTTTTCATGAACTTCAGGCGGGCCGGTGTATTGTAAAACAAATCGCGCACAATAAGTGTTGTACCCTCGGGGCAGCCGGCAGGCACCTTCTCCGTCACCACGCCGCCTTCAAGGGTGAGGCGTATGCCTTCCTCCGCTCCCTGTACCCGGGAGAGAAGCTGCACTTTCGACACCGCCGCGATGGCCGCAAGGGCCTCACCGCGAAAGCCGAGGGTTGAAATAGCCTCCAAGCCGCGCTCGTCCCGCAATTTGCTGGTGGCGTGGCGCAGAAAGGCCGTCTCTGCGTCCGCCGGCTCGATGCCGCCGCCGTTATCCGTCACACGTATGAAGGTGAGCCCGCCGCCGCGGATTTCAACGGTGATGAGCGTCGCGCCGGCATCGATGGCGTTTTCCGCAAGCTCCTTGATAACGGAGGCCGGCCGCTCCACCACTTCGCCCGCCGCGATAAGGTCCGCAACGTGGGGCTCAAGCTGCCGTATCTTCGCCATAGCGACACTCCTTTCTCTCTTTACTTGCTTAAATAATCATTAAATATACGTCACGGGCAGGCCTTTGACGTATATGGGATCGACGTCGATGGTCACCCGGTCACCCACGGCGCAGTCGATGCTCGTCACGTCGATGATGGTGTGCAAAAGCCCGATGTCCCCGATGGGGCGAAGGCGCTGTCCCTTGAAGCGGATGGATATGGGCCGCTTTTTCCACGGGAAGAACGGGATAACGCTCCTGTCCGCGCCGACACCGTGATACGTCCCCACGGACAGGACGGCAATCTTCGTCGGTTTCCGGAGGGTCACGCTCCGCTCGGCGCCGATGCGGTGGCCCTTTTTGTACCATGCAATCTCCTCGATGCTGGCCTCGATATGGCCCACGGGCGTAAGCCCCGGGGCGTTTTTCCCGGAAATTCGGCCGGAGAGCGCCGTATCGGCCCGAACGGCGTCCATTCGCCCGTAATCGTAGCGGAAAAGGGCGCCGGAGTCCACCGCGTGGACGATGCCCGTCTCAAGGCCCATGTCCGTGAGCTTGTCCAGCACGTCGTTAAACAGCTCGTACTGGGCCCGGGTGCGCTTCTTGTTCGACGCATCGGCGTATGTGGTGAACATGCCGACGACGGCGAGGTTTTGCATGTATTTGAAAATGCTGGCCATTTTGTCCGTCTCCTCGGGGAGGAAACCGTACCGGCCGAGGCCTGTATCCACTTTAATCTGCACTTCCACCACGGTTTTGCGCCCCTCGGCAATGCCATTTATGGCGACGGCGGCATCGTAGGAGCCGACGCAGATAATCACGCCCAGCTCAAGAAGCTTCTCCAGCTCCTCCGGGTCGGCCGTGCTGCGAAGGGTCATGATTTTCTCGTCTGTAAATCCGGCGTCGCGCAGTCTTTCGGCGTCCCTCGAATCGCCGACGGCGTAGGTGTGAATCCCCTCGTTGCGCAGGAGCTTTGCCATCTCAAGAAAGCCCATGCCAAAGGCGTTGGCGCTGAGGTCTGCGTAAATGGCGGCGCCGTCGGCCCGCTCCTTAATTGCTCTGATATTGCTTCGGACAAGCCGCCGGTCGATGACAAGGTGTTTCATGCATTTTCTCCCTTTCTCTTTCGATGCCGCACCTTTTTTTGGCTATTTGCTGTCGTTGCGTTGATTATACATTATTTTCATTGTAAATTCCACATATAAATGTTAGAATAGTTCTTATAATTGAGGGTATTTCCTCCCATTTCCCCTGAAGGAGGGTATTGTGCAAAAATCCACTGTTGAAGTCTCTCAGGAGCAGCTTGCCCGCCAGAAAACGGCCATGGAGCGGGTGCGCCGCCTCTCTGAATCCATACCGCATCAGCCTCTGGCCTTTGTGGACACCTACGGCTGCCAGCAAAACGAGGCCGACAGCGAAAAAATCCGCGGCATGCTCTCGGTCATGGGCTACGGCTTTACCCAGTCGGAGTCTGAGGCTGACGTCATCGTCATCAACACCTGCGCCGTGCGGGAAAATGCGGAACACCGCGTCCTCGGCAACATCGGCGCACTTGTTCATACAAAACGGGCCAAACCCAGCCAAATCATCGCCGTGTGCGGCTGCATGGTTCAGCAGGAGCACATTACGGACACCCTCCGCCGCTCCTACCGGCATGTGGACCTCGTCTTCGGCCCACAGGCCCTTTGGCGTTTCCCGGAACTGCTTGAAAAAATGCTCACGGAGCGGGGCCGCCTCTTTGAAACGGCGGAGGAGCCCGGCGTTATCGCGGAGGGACTGCCCGTCCGCCGGGAGGGCAGCATCAAAGCGTGGCTGTCCATCATGGTGGGCTGCAACAATTTCTGCTCCTACTGCATCGTCCCCTACGTACGGGGGCGGGAGCGTAGCCGCCGCCCGGAAAAGGTCATTGAAGAAGCCCGGGAGCTTATCGCAGAAGGCTACAAAGATATTACCCTCCTGGGCCAGAACGTAAACTCCTACGGCCGCGGAGCAGACTATGGCGTGGATTTCCCGGAGCTTCTCTCCCGCCTTTCTGAGCTGGACGGCTCGTTCCTGCTCCGCTTTATGACGAGCCACCCGAAGGACGCCTCCGAGCACCTGTTTCAGGTCATGGCGGAAAGCCCTAAAATCGCCCGACATATCCATCTGCCCTTTCAGGCGGGCAGCGACCGCATCTTAAAAGCGATGAACCGAAACTATACGAAGGCCCGTTACCTCGAACTTATCGACATGGCGCGGCATTATATGCCGGATATCATCCTCACAAGTGACGTCATCGTGGGCTTTCCCGGGGAGACGCAGGAGGATTTTGAGGAGACGATGTCCCTTCTGCGCACCGTCCGGTTTGACGCGCTGTTTACCTTCATCTACTCCAAACGGGAGGGAACCCCCGCGGCAAAAATGGAAGACGGCACCCCGCGCGACGTTATTCAAGCGCGGTTTGACGAACTTGTGGCGCTGCAGGATGCCATCAGCGCGGAAAAGCACGCCGCTTTCGTGGGGAAAACCCTGAAGGTGCTGGTGGACGGGGAAACGGGAGATGCCCGCTATCCCCTCTCGGCGCGCACAAACGGAAACCGGCTCATCCGCCTGACAGGAGCGCCGTCGGCGATTGGTTCGTTCGTACAGGCGCGCGTTACAGACAGTAATAAATGGTCCCTGTTCGGTGAAATCCTTTAAACACGTAATTTAGAAAGAAATTATAAAGGAGTGCAAGAGTATTGGCGGAACTGAAGATTTACCGTGCCGGAAAGCTGCTGACGGCTTACAACGCCACCGTTGGCACAACGCTGTATAATGCGATTCGGGAGGCCGGCGTCCCCTTCGAGGCCCCCTGTGGCGGCCGCGGAAAGTGCGGAAAATGCCTTGTTCGCCTCACGCCTGATGGGCCGTGGGTCAAAGCCTGCGAGACGACCCTCGAGGGAGACGGGGAAGTGTATCTGCCGGACGCGCTGGCGATGAAAATCGCCGGTGACGCGGAGGGCGCCGCGGCGAAGCCGGCGTCCACACAGCTGGGCATCGCCGTAGATATCGGCACCACCACGGTGGTTTGCCACCTTTTAGACTTAAACTCCTGCGAAAAGCTTGCCACGGCCAGCAACGTCAACGCCCAGCGCACCTTCGGGGCTGACGTCATCAGCCGCATCCAGTACTGCGCCGAAAACGGCCACTCCATGCTCACGCAGCTGATTCAAAATCAGCTGAAGGAGCTGATTCTTCAGGCCTGCAACAAAGCCGGTGCCGACCCGAAGAACATCCGCCGCATCTCCCTCGCCGGCAACACCATCATGCAGCACCTGGCCGCAGATATGTCCCCCGTGGGGATGGGCGTGGCGCCCTTTACACCTTTGAGCCTGTTTGGGTTTGAAGTCCCCAACAACGGCCTCTATCCAATCGCTGAGGACGCTGTCATCTACTACGCCCCCTGCGTCTATTCGTACGTGGGCGGCGATATTACCGTGGGTATGCTGGCCTCCGGTCTTGAGAACATGGATGGCCCCTGCGTTTATATCGATATCGGCACTAACGGCGAGATTGCCTTAAAGGCAAACGGGCGCTACTACTGCTGCGCCACAGCCGCGGGTCCCGCCTTTGAGGGCGCGGAGATTGCCAAGGGCATGGCCGCCGTCCCCGGCGCCATCAGCCACGTCACTTGGGGCGAAAACGGTCTGGAACTGACGATTTTAGGCGACAACGTCCCGCCGGAGGGCCTGTGCGGCTCCGGCCTTATGGACGCCCTCGCCGTTTTAGTGGAAACGGGCGCTGTGGACGAGACGGGCCGCCTTGTTGATGCCGAGGAGCTGCCCGGCCACCCCATCGCAAAGCATCTCGGCAAGCGGGAGGGCCTCAGTGTCTTCTGGCTCTCCGAAGAACACGATGTGTACATGATTCCCAGGGACGTGCGCAAACTGCAGCTGGCGAAGGCCGCCATCGCCGCCGGGATCCAGACGCTGCTTCAAACGGCAGGCATCTCGGAGGAGGATGTGGCCTCCTTCATCATCGCCGGCGGTTTCGGCAGCTTCCTTGACAAGACAAGTACCGCAAAAGTCGGGCTGTTCCCGAAGCGGTTCTTGCCCTTTGCCAAGTCCCTCGGCAACATGGCCGGCGAAGGGGCGGTGCTCGCCCTCTGTTCGGAACAGGCGCGGCGGGACATTCAGAACATCATGGACAATTTCGAAGTGGTGGAACTGTCTACAAGCCCCATCTTCAACGAACAGTTTGTCGAGCAGATGATGTTTGATAACGAATAATCTCACCATAAATAAAGGAGAGACACTGTATGCTCGATTATGAATCCCTCTCGCAGCTGGCGAAAGAGCACGGCTTTGCCGCCACGGCGCCGCTGGACGTGAAAACCCTTGAATTTCTCCCGGAAGTTCGTGACATGTGCGCCGCAGATAAGTGCCACATGTACGGTAAGAACTGGGCTTGTCCACCGGCCTGCGGGCCGCTGGAGGAGATGCGGGAGAAGGTGTCGAAATACTCCCGTGGTCTTCTCGTCCAGACCATTGGCGATTTGGAGGACAGTTACGACTGGGAAGGCATTCAGGAGGCGTCGGAAAAGCATGCACAAAACCTCAACAATCTATACGACACGCTGAAAAAGCAGTACCCGGACCTGCTTGCCATGGGGGCCGGAACATGCACCCGCTGCGCGCGCTGCTCCTATCTCGACAACGAGCCCTGCCGCTTTCCCGACGATCTCATCTACTCCATGGAAGCCTGCGGGCTGTACGTCAGCAAGGTCTGTACGGACAATGGCCTTGAATACAACTACGGGCCGGAAAAAATCGCATACACATCCTGTTTCCTGCTTGAGTAAGAGTTTAATACGAAAAGAAGCGGCCAAATGGCCGCTTCTTTTGTCCAATCAAGCGATGATATAAAATATCAAGAACACAGAAGGCCGTATCATTCCCATTCGCCGAAATACTATGAAAACAATACCGCATTTTTCATCTTCAGTTTTGACGTGGACGGTTACAGTGATGGTTCTGTTTCGCTTCTTATCAATGGGTTTGAATATCGAGTTGTTGGTCAGGAGCATTCTGAGCAATTCCGTACGGGAGACATGATTATTTCCTGGACGCCGACGAATAAGGGAAAAGTGACTAGGGCAAAAGTTTATGATGCTAATCAAAAGGAAGTCGGAGATATAAGTCTGTCTCGGTATAGGATGAAACTTGATTTAATTGGATCAGAGTTTACTTCGGTTGATGATGCCCGGAAGTCTCTTGAAGTTATAATGAAAGACGGGAGCTTCTTAAAACATACTGGGATGTCCTCATCTAGTATTTCCAGTAATGGAGACCTGGGATTGTCTTATGATTTTCAAAAGTTGTTCCCCATGGACAATGTTAAATCTACAGAGCTTACAGGTTACACTGTTTCTATTCAGTAGTTTTGTAGTAACCTGTGTCGCAGCGTCAGAAATACTTATTGTGAAATAAAATACATAAAAGCCTGTAATCTATATGATTACAGGCTTTTTAAGCAGGGGCAGAAGGACTCGAACCCTCGGCACGCGGTTTTGGAGACCGCTGCTCTACCAACTGAGCTATACCCCTTTATTCTGTTCGGTCAGTCGCTAAGGTATGTACGAGTACGTTGAGGGAAGAGAAAGTGGGCCTTCGGGGACTCGAACCCAGGACCGACCGGTTATGAGCCGGTTGCTCTAACCAACTGAGCTAAAGGCCCATGTGCTTTAGAAGTATTGCCGTCACGATATTCGTGACGGCAATACCGCGTACGTGGCTCCTCAAGTTGGACTCGAACCAACGACCCTGCGGTTAACAGCCGCATGCTCTACCGACTGAGCTATTGAGGAATATAGAGAGCCTAATAAACTTAGGCTCAAAAGTGTTGGCATTTACCTATTTTCCCGGGCCGTCTCCAGCCAAGTATCGTCGGCACCAGTGAGCTTAACTTCCGTGTTCGGAATGGGAACGGGTGGACCCTCACCGTTATCAACACCAACTATGTAATCG
>DUPW01000043.1 GCA_012838125.1 Papillibacter sp. | reverse complement strand
GGGTTTCTGCCCTAGCTTCTATTGAGAATGCGCAAATAGGCATCGGGAGCATTTTCGCTCGTCATATAGTATGTATTTTCCCCCATCTTAATCGTAGTAAGCCCGTTTTCCGCAACGGTTCCGTCGGAATACTTAATTCTCACACGGACACTGTTACTTCCCGGAATAAGTTCTTTTTTCGCCTTTTCACCGACTCTGAACGTACCGAGCCAGTCGATAATAGCCGGGAGATCATCAGACGGCACCTCAATCCAATCGTCAGGGTTGCTTATGAAATTTGCTTTGAGACTGACTTTGCTGATATCAGCAGTTTCAAACACCGGCCTGTCTCTGTCGATATCCGCACCGCATCCAGCCAAAGTGAGTGCAATAAACAAAGCGGGCAGGAATACAGCGAATACTTTTTTCATAATCTGCTTCCACTATGAAATAAGATTTGTCATTTTAACATAGGTAAAAATCCGGCTGGGAAGGCACATGCCGGGCTTTTTGCTTCACGCCCGCGCGCCTTTTCTTTCGCGGCGGGAGATGGGGGCGCAACCCAATATTTTGTCTTTCAGCTCAATCAATCGGGCCGCTGCTAAGACAGTTTTCGCGCCAACGCGCCTTCCGGCGCCGTTAAGCGCGCTGCAACAGAAATGACCGGATTCACGCTGACCCACCGGCGCAGCCGGCTCAATGATGACCTGCCATTTCCGTATTTAGTAATAGTATCTGGTGCCAAAAATGCTAAACAAAGCCCTGAAAATGACACTGCCGAAGATAAGCGAGACAACGATGGATATGGCGCAGAAGATGAGAGCGGCCCGCGCGAAGTTTCTCTTATTGACATTGACGACCGTATTGCCGAAGCTCCACATAATCAGAAGGACGATGTTGAGAATGGGTACGCACATTAAGAGGAACATGATGACGTATTCCTTAATACTCAGGGGATCTGAGCTGGTACTGTAAGGCGGTGCGGTGTATGACGGCGGGGGCGGTGCAACGTTCTGACGAGTTGCCGTCGCCGCCGGCGCGGCGTAAGATGGAGGAGGCGGGGCGGGGTTCGGCGCGGAGTTTTCGAAGGAATCGGACAGGGTTTTTGCGCCACAGCTGCCGCAGAATTTGGCGTCTTGGGGGAGGGTGCTGCCACATTTGTCACAAATCACACTGTTTCCTCCAATCTCATTCATTTTTTAGCCGCTCAGATAAAATCGCTTTGTCCCCCGCACATACACGCAGGGGGCTATCCTTTATCAGACTACCACTATTTTCCGACTATCTGTAGCCATTTTTGAGCCGGTGTACTCTTTATTTTCCGCTAAAGCTATGCCGCGCCGGAAAGTGCGCTTTATGCATCCTATTAAAAATAACGCCGCTTATGCTTTTTCGGCATAAGCGGTGCGGCGTTTACGCGAATATTTTGTACGTCTGTCTAGGAATAAGCCTGCAAATTCATGAAATGTGACGAGGCTTTAAAGAATAAAATTTTAGCGTAAAAGAGTCTTGTGACGAGCAGAAAAAGGATAGTCAAAAAATGAGATAGAGCGGGATGTTTCCAACATATTAGTAATATATTACAAAAATATTTTAGATTATAGATGGTAATTACAAAAATAATCTAAAATATTGACAAATAACTGAAAAAGGGATATATATAAATCAAAGTACAAAAAATTAAAGTATTATCCACGTGCGGTTTCGTCTTGGCTTAATGGAGCAGCCGCGCCGGACTCATGGGGGAAGTGCGCCAAAGGGCGTAAAGAGAATGCGCTTTACCGGTGTGCGGCGGCTACGGCTGCGTCATCGGGATACTTGAAAAGGGGATGCATCTATGACACCGAGAGAAAACGTGATGGCTGTATTTAACCGCCAGCAGCCGGAGTATTATGGCGATTTTATGCCAGCGCTTGATTTTGTACTGGATCCCGTCTTCATGCGCGACAGAATCCCGCAGGACGGCCGGGAACACAGGGATTCCTGGGGGACGCTTTTCCGCTTTGACCCGGGCTCCCCCGGTGCCCACCCCGTTGTAAACAATAGCAACGCCGTCATCCGGGACATCACGAAATGGAAAGAGCAGCTTAACGTGCCGACTCTTTCGGATCTTGACTGGAGCGGGGCGGCGGAGCAGGCAAAGCGCATCGACAGAAGCGAAAAATTCTGCGCCATTTTCAGCACCCGCGGACTGTTTGAGCGCAGCCATCACCTCATGGGAATGGAGGAGGCGCTGACCAATTACTTAGAGTACCCCGAGGAAATGGCCGACATTCTCCGAATCGTCGCTGACTATAAAAACGAGAGCATCAAACTGGCGGCAAAGTACATAAAGCCGGACGCCATCGTCTATCACGACGACTGGGGATACAAGAAAAATCTTTTCCTCCCCCCGCGAATCTGGCGGGAGATTATCAAGCCGCTGCACACCGAAATCGTAAAAACCGCCCACGAATGCGGGATGATGTTCGTCCACCATGCCGACTGTATTTGCGAGCCCATCGTGCTGGACATGGTGGAAATGGGTATCGACGTGTGGCAAGGGGTGATTCCCCAAAACGATATCGTCAAGATTCAACAGGTTACGGAAGGTAAGTTGGCGATGAACGGCGGCATTGACGGCCCCGCCATCGACATTGAAAACATCACAGAGGAAGAAATCCGGGCGGAGGTCCGCCGCGCGATAGACACCTACTGCCCCGCCGGCCGGTTTTATCCATCCATCCCCATCAGCCGTTGCTTTCGGAAATGGAATCACGACATTTATCTCGACGAACTTAATTCCTACGGCCGTGAATGGGCGAGAAGGAACCCAATTTCGTAAACCTCCCGGGTGTTATGCACGTGTGAGATAAGGCTGTAGCGATACTTAAAAATATTGTAGTTATCCAAGACTCAAGCCTTCATAACCATATCGTTATGTTTTGTTCGCGCGGGACATACAAGATATGGGGGTTATCGGGAAACTCAACAAAGAATGCGGCGCTGTATCG
Organism: Papillibacter sp.; assembly: GCA_012838125.1. Classification (GTDB taxonomy): domain Bacteria; phylum Bacillota; class Clostridia; order Oscillospirales; family Oscillospiraceae; genus Sporobacter. The sequence goes on along the minus strand of DUPW01000043.1, from coordinate 31,483 downwards.
GCTGGTATTGAGCGTTGACACAATAAGCGCAAGTGGTATAATTGTCCATATAGTACAGATGCAGGGCATGAGGCCTGGGTGTCGGTACAAAAAAGTCAAGTATCAAGGCCCTCGCCGCCGGCAGACAGAAAAGCAAAAAGCCGGGCCCTCTTATGAAAAGGACCCGGCTGAATCTAGGCATCATGGGTATTATCCGGAGTTGTTTGATTCGTCGATATTTCTGAGGTGCATATAGATGGTGGTAATTGTCACCCCGAGTATCTCCGCACAGATTGCGACGCCGTTTTTAATCTCAAAAACGCCGGCCTCGTTCAATCGACGGATGATTTCCTTCCTCTTATACTTGGCCGGAATCTCGGGATTGTCCATGACCAGGTCTTTCGTGTTCTGAATCGTCTCGTAAAGAGTTGCCTCATAACCGTGATTGTCATTTTGGTCATTGAGGAAGAGGTGACCGGCAATGAGATTGTTGGGCAAGGCGAGGCTGTTGATAATATCCATAAAGGGTGCGTTGAGCTGAAAGTTGATGCAGAGCATGCCAATCAGCCTGTTTTCGCTGCCGACGATGCCGATGGAGGTGGATTTATACATATCTTCGCCCGTTTTGCCCGAACCGAAATAGACGATGACAGGCAGGTCACCGTTTAGGATTCTGGCGTAGAGCTGCTCAATCGCCAAAACGAAGGAAATGTCTTCGTGGTCTTTGACGGAACGGCCGGATTTGCTGTTGACAATTTTTCGGACGAAATTGTCTCCAATTCCAAGGCTATGTACGACAATTTCATAAGCGTTGCCAAGATAAGCACCGAGGCAGTCGCACAAGGTGCAGTATGACGACAGGATTTTCCTGTCCGATTCATCTAGTTTGACGAGATAGTCTTCCGCTTTTTTTTTCTTCAAAACACCAGCCCCTTACACTCTCTTCCAGAAAATATCATAATGGTTGCGAACTTGTCAATACGTCTGGAAGGCGGGGGCATAAAGAGAATGGGGTATGAAATTATGAGCAGAACGAGAAACATTTTTGTCATCAATCTGGGATCAACTTCATCAAAAGTGGCGATTTGCCGGAATGAAAGCATCGTCAAACAGCATGAAGTGCCTCACGACACAAGAGAACTCAGGGAGCTGAAAACGCCTGAGGGCATTGTGTCGTTTTACAAAAGAATCGTAATAGGGTTTTTGGAAGACAACGGTATCGATTTGGCCGAGTTCGACGCCCTTGCCGTTCGCGGCGTGGGGAAGTGGGGGAGCTATCGCCATGGGGCGTATCTGCTGACCCATGAGATCGTCGAGGATTGTCACAAAAACCCTATTGGTCATATAGGGCTGTTTGCCTCCACGCTAATCGGCCATGAACTCTCGCAGAAATTCGGCATCCCGGCCTACCTTTACGATGTGGTCCCCACAGACGAAGTGCCTGAAATGGCGTGCATCACCGGCATTCCCAATTACAGGCGGAAGGTAGCCTCCCATACTTTAAACTGCCGGGCTACCGCCCGAAAAGTGGCCGAGCAACTGGGGCGGGACCCCAATGGGTCAACCTTCATCATCACCCATTTGGGCGGCGGCTTCTGTACCCTTGCGTACAAAGACGGCAACATCGTGGAAACATACTCTGCGGAAGAGGGGAGCTTCACCCCCGAACGGGCCGGGCGCATCCCTTCTGCGTTTTTGATTGACCTGTTTTCAAACAAAAACCTTACCCAGGAGGAAATCGGGCGCATTCTGAAAAAAGACGTGGGGCTTTACGGCCACCTGGGAACCAGCAGCTGCATTGAGATTGAGCAGCGGATACGCGAAGGGGACAAAAAGGCCGCAATGGTCTATGAGGCCATGGCGTATCAGGTCAGCAAGGACATCAGCTCCTTAGGCGCTGTGGTCTATGGCAAGGTGGACGCCGTTATTTTAACGGGCGGGATTGCCCACTCTAAGATGTTTACCGGATGGATAAAGGAGCGGGTGGAGTTTCTCGCGCCGGTGATTATCATGCCAGGGTCTATGGAAATGGAGGCACTGGCCGGCGGCGTGACCCGGGTGCTCAACGGGGAGGAGCCGGTGAACGACTATGCCGACGTTCGCCTGCGCGTCCTTTTTGAGGATTTACAAAATTAAAGGCGCAGACCGGACTAAAGGGCTTTCCGCAGCGTATATAGTATAAAATATTTAAATATATGTTAGTAAACATGAGTGATTTATCCGCATTTTACGAAAGGGGCTGATTTTTCTATGGAAAACGAAAACGCCAAAGAGAGGTTTGAAATCCACGTTTCGGCGCGGCATCTTCATCTCACACAGGAAACGGTGGATATCCTTTTCGGCAAGGGACATGTTATTGAGCCGGTTGAACCGACGGACAGCAAGCAGTTTTTGTCCACGACACGGGCGACCGTGGTGGGGCCTAAAGGACGATTTGAAAATGTGGCCGTTATGGGGCCCTGCAGACGCATCAATCAGTTTGAAATCTCCGCGACTGACGCCCGCACTCTCGGGGTTCCGGCGGTTATCCGGATGTCGGAGGACATCGAAGGAACGCCGGGTATTAAGATTATCGGCACAGTGGGCGAAGTGACGATTGATAAAGGGGTTATTGTGGCAAAACGTCATATTCACATGAGCCCCTCCATGGCGGAAAAATACGATTTTCGCGACGGAGACAATGTCCTGCTCGCCATTGAAAGCGATGCGCGGACGCTGATTTTTGGCGATACCATCGTCCGTGTGGGGGCGCCGCCGGAAGAAGGCGCCATGGCGCATATTGATACCGACGAAGGTAACGCCGCGGGAATCGGTCGGGTTGCCTACGGGTACATAGCGGGGAAAACGGAAGACATCAGGAAGCTTTAGCTTGATGCGAAACCGTTGCAGACTGCAAAGAGTGAAGAGGAAAAATTAAAGGAAAGTAAGGTGTGTGTAATGTCAAAAACGTATCTTGAACCTGCAAACACTCTGCCTATTTATGACGAATGTGATGTGCTGGTTGTGGGCGGCGGCAGCGCCGGACACAGTGCGGCCATCGCCGCAGCCCGTGCCGGCTGCGAGAAGGTTATCCTCATGGAGCGCTACGGGTATTTCGGCGGCGACGTCACCGGCGGTTATGTCCTCATGATTCCCGCTCTGACGTGGCGCAAATACTCCATGGTGCGGGGCCTTCAGGAGGAGTGGTTTACCCGCCTCGACAAGAACGCCCCCGGCTCCTACATAAGCCCCACCATCGCGGAAGCAGGCGAAAATTCCCCTATTAAGCTCAACCGCTGGAACATGGTCCACGGCTGCGTCTCCCTCGGGGAAACGGAAAACAAGCACCTCGTCCGCGCCCCGTATTTTGAGCCGAACCAGCTCAAACTCGAGATGGATGCCATGATTCAGGAAGAGGATCGAATCAAAGTCCTGCTCCACTCCTGGGGCACGAAGCCGATTGTTGAGAATAACACGGTCAAGGGCGTTATTTTCGAGAGCAAGGAAGGCCGGCAGGCCATCATGGCCAAGGTCGTTATCGACGCCACCGGCGACGGCGACCTCTACGCCCAGACGGGCGCGCCCTTCTTCAAGAGAAGTTCCTCCGTACAACGCGGCGACAAGACGGCCCTTGTCTGGCGCATGGGCGGCGTAGACTTTGAAGGCTTCAAGCGCTGGGCGGCGGACCACCCCGCAGAATCCCAGTCCTTCCAGCGGGAGCTGGTGAAGATAGCCGGCTATCCCACCGCCTTCTTCCCCACGGAGCGCAACGATGTCGTGTGGTTTAACAACTGGCTGCCCAACCTCGACTGCGCCAATCTGGAGGACATTAAGTACACCGAGTTTACCGTGAGAAACTCCATCCGCAAGATTATCAGCTTCTGCCGCGCCTACATGCCGCAATACCTGCGGAACGCCTACCTGTACGACATCGCGCCGCAGCTGGGCTCCCGCTGCTCGAAGCGCTTAGACGGCGAGTACGTCCTCACCAGACTGGATATCGCCTGTGCCAACAAGTTTGACGACGTCATCGCATGGCATTCCGTCGTCCCCATGGCAAACGACGGCTCGCCCATCGAGCTGCCGTACCGCTGCATCCTGCCCAAGAAGATTGAAAATCTCCTGTGCCCCGGCCGCCATATCTCCGCCGACGACGTGACAATCGACGGCGTCACCCTCATCTCTCAGTGCGTCGGCACCGGTCAGGCCGCCGGCGTTGCCGCCGCCGTCTGCGTCAAGGATGGGACGACGACGCACAACGTGGACATCAAGCGCGTTCAGAAGATTCTCTGCGAGGAGCAGGATGTGCCGCTGCCGCGTCAGGAGAACACCGATCCTGAGCTTGTCCGCGAGCTTGAGGACCACAAATACGGCACCATGTCGCCCGTTGCAAAGAAAATCCGCGCTGAAGCCGGCCTTGACTGGTAGGCAGGTCATCACAAAGCCTGAGAAAATAATGCCGATACTCTAGCGGTGTCCTGCGCGGCCTTCCCCCTGTATCTGCGGGGGAAGGCCGGCAGGCACCGGGCCTAGGCCGGAGAGGAGATATTCAACGTGTTGACTGCTTTGTCCCGAATGCAGGTGTGACGATGGATGCGGCATCGGATACCACGCGAAAAATCGGGGAAGAGAGCATCTCGAAACTCCTGCTGACGTATTCGCTACCGGTTTATGTCTCCTACATCGCCAATTCCATCTACAACATCATTTCCAGAGCGTTTATCGGAAACAGCATCGGGTCCGATGGAATCGCCGCCATCAGCGTCGTGTTCCCCATCACGCTCTTACAGATGTCCTTCGGCTTCCTCTTGGGAATGGGCGGGTCCACTTTGGCGGCCATTAAGGTTGGCGAAGGGGATAAGGAGACGGCAAACAGAATCCTCAATCTTTCCGTCCAGATGATTGTCGTCCTCGCCGTCATCATCACGACCTTTGGCAACCTGTTCATTGACGAGCTTTTAACGGCTCTCGGCGCCAGCGAGGATGTGCTTCCCTACGCCAGAGATTACGGAAGAATCCTGCTTTTTGGCTGTCTGTTCCAGATGATTGCCATTGGCATTACAAATTACATAAGGGTCGAAGGAAAAACGGGGCTGGCGATGCTCTCTGTAATTATCGGCCCGGTGGTCAACATCATTTTCGCCTGCCTCTTTATCCTCATCTTAAATTGGGAGCTTAAAGGAGCCGCTCTGGCAACGGTTCTCGGCCAATTTGCCTGCGCCCTGCTCATTATTGTCCACTTTGTCAAAAACAAGGGCTTCTTTCGGCTCAATAAATTCGTCTTAAAAATTGATATAAGAAAAGCACTAAAAGTGATCTATTTGGGCCTATCGCCCTTCACGGTGCAGTTTTGTCAGGGAATGGTCAATATCTTCCTGAACGTGGTCATTCGGAGATACGGCGGGGATATTGCCATAAGCGGCATGGGCATCGTAACGACGCTGCAGATGTTCGTAACGACGCCGGTTCAGGCTGTCAATATGGGCTCCCAGGCGCTGATAGGCTACAATTACGGGTCAAAAAAATATCAGAGAATTAAGGAGCTGGTCAAAAAAGGGATTATTGCTACGACATCCATCCTTGCCGCAGAGTACATAATCATTCGTCTGTTCACGACTGAAATTGTGTCAATTTTCTCCGCAGAGGACATAGAACTCATCGCATTTAGCAGCAGAGCTCTGGTAACGTTTCTGTTTCTGCTCCCCTTGGTTCCGTTGCAAATACAGGGAGCGGGCTTTTTCCAAGCTATCGGCAAACCGGTATATTCCGTTTTCCTCAGCCTTTCCAGACAGGCCATCATTCTCATTCCGGCCCTGTTTATCCTGCCGGAAATTTACGGGCTTGAAGGAGTGTTATATGCCGGTCCGGTTTCGGATTTCATTTCCTTTGCCGTCACGGTGCCGCTCTTAATCTACCATTTGAGACGGCTCATCCCGGCAAATGAAATCGCAAAACAAGGAGGCCAAATTAAAAATTAAGGAGGAAAAAAGCATGAAACCGGCAAAACGCAGTCTTTGTCTCATTCTCTGCATTATCCTCTCCATCGCTTTGCTTGCAGGATGTGGCGGCGGGAAGACGGAATCGAGTCCCACGCCTACTTCGGGTAGCGAATCCCCGTCACCTACAAAGGGTATTTCCGAGACGCCTCCGCCCACGGAGGAAGTGGAGTACTACGAGCACCTCAATATCGCCATCGGCGATAAAGTAACCGTTATCGACCTGTTCAACCCCGCCTTCGGCAGCAGCCAGGTGGGCATTATCAGCCATGCCGTGTTCGATTCCCTGGTGGACATGACGCTCGACAACGAGATTGTTCCGGGTCTGGCCACTAAGTGGGATACCGACGACTACAAGACCTTCACCTTCACGCTCCGTGAAAATGTCAAGTTCCACAACGGCGAGCCCTTCACGGCGGAGGACGTGAAGTACACCATCGAAAGGACGAAGGCGACACCGGGCTCTATCATGGCCAGCAAATACGCCCGCATCGAATCCGTTGAAGTCGTCAACGACTATGAGGTTAAGATTACCCTTGACTCCCCGAACGTCGACTTCATCGCGGATATGTCCGTTCCCTACGCAGGCTTTGCCAACAAGAAAACATGCGAAGCCGACCCCGAAAATGGCTCCATGATTGGCACCGGCCCGTGGAAGGTGACGGAAATCGTCTCCAACGACTACGTCAGCGTGGCCCGCAACGATGATTACTGGGGCGAGGTTCCCGTGACGAAGACCATGACCTTCAAGTTCGTCTCTGAGGAAACTGCCCGCTATATCATGTTTGAAAACGGCGACTTTGACTTCTGCGGCATCGGCTCCGTCTTCGTCGAGCAGTATGAGAATGACGAGCGGTTCTCAGTTGAGTCTTACGTCATGAACAACACCAACTTAATCGCCTTCAACTTTAAGGATCCTCTGATGGCCGACATCAACTTCAGAATGGCCGTCGCCCACGCTATGAACAGGGAAGACTTCGTGAACATTACCTTAAACGGCTACGGCGTACCCGCCGAATACTTCTGGGGCTACAGAACCGAGTTTAGAAACACGAACGTGCCCACCTACGAGTACAACATTGATAAGGCCAAGGAGTATCTCGAAAAGAGCAAGTACAACGGCGAAACAATCGAAATCGTCGCCGCCATGGCTCACCCCATCAGCAACGCGCAGGTTCTTCAGGAGAACCTCTCCAAGATTGGTGTCAAGACGGAAATCTTCGCCACCGACGGCCCGACCCTGACCTCCTACACACCGTGGGGCAATACGGACTCTCAGATTGTCGTCACCTCCGGACCGTGGACGACACTTGCGTCCAGCGTCTCCATGTTCCTGATGCCCGGCTCCATCGGCAACAAGGCCAACTACGACAAACCCGAAATGACGGAGCTGCTTAAAAAGGCGGCCATGACCTTCGACGCGGCCGAGCGCGAGAAGGTCTACGCGGAGATTCAGGAAATCGTCGCCACGGAAATTCCCTATCTGCCCATCTTCAACATGGAGCTGTTCGTTGCCGGCTGGAAGGGCTGCGGCGGCGTGAAGCTCTACGCCACAAATAACCACGACTACGCCTACGCCTACAGGATTAAGCAATAAGACATTCCCAGACATCGAGCTAAGTAACCTGTCATGAGCCGAAGCGGCGGCAAGATGACGATTGCTCACCCTTGCCGCCGCTCTTTACAACCTGTTGCCGCCGGCAACTCTATGTTGAAAAAGAAAGGGTAATGCCTTTATGCTACGGTACGCAGTTATACGTTTGCTCTGGCTCATCCCAATTCTTATATGCGTGTCCCTGATTATATTCGTCTTAATGGATGCAGCTCCCGGCTCCATTATCGATAGCATGATAAACGAGGAGATGACTCAGGAGGACATCGAGGAGCTCAAACGGGAATATGACCTTGACAAATCCGTGTTCTACCGATACGGGAAATACATGCTGGGGCTGTTCCGCGGCAATCTGGGCAGTTCTGAAATATCCGGCCTGTCCGTGTTCGATATGTACAAAACCCGTTTCCCCAAGACGCTGGAACTATCCCTTTTGTCCCTCGTCCTTGGCACCCTCATCGCCATACCCATGGGTATCTTCGCGGCAAAACACGCCGGAACAATATGGGATAACCTGACGACGGCCTTTACGCTCATCGGCCTTTCCATGCCCTCCTTCTGGCTGGGGCTGCTTCTTCTTATCTGGTTTTCCCATTCCATAAAGCTCTTTCCCGCAGGCTATGACGGCACATGGAAATGCTACGTGATGCCGGTCATTGCGGGCGGATTTTCCATGTCGGCGTCCATTACCCGTCAGACCCGGTCGGCCATCCTCGATGTGGTTCGGCAGGACTATCTCCGCACGGCCCGGGCCAAGGGCGTGCCGGAGTGGCGTGTGACGGTCAAACACGAACTGAGAAACGCCTGGATTCCTATTGTGACGCAAATCGGTATGATGCTGGCGATGACAATGGCCGGCTCCGCCGTTATTGAGGCGGTCTATTCATGGCCGGGCGTCGGGCGCCTGATGATTGAAGCCATCAACCAGCGTGACACAACCCTTGCGTGCGGCTGCGTCATTCTGACCGCCACCTTATACGTCGTTCTTCTTCTCCTTGTTGACATCGTCTACGCGTTTATAGACCCGCGGATCAGAGCGCAGTACTCGGCAGGCCGAAGGAAGAAAAGGAGAGCTGAAGCATGAGTAGGGGACAGACTGAAACCATCGTTTCCCGGAAAGAGGGACACTCCGCCACGCTCGCTTCCCGGAAGTACAAGAAAAAGAGCGCTTTTCTCGAGTCATGGAACAGGCTACGGACAAATCCGGGCGCCATGTTTGGCCTGATTGTCATCATCCTGATGGTCCTGCTCATGGTCTATTCCTTCATGTTCATCACGGAAGAAGACGTGATGGCAATTAACTCCGCCAACCGCTTCAAACCGCCCAGTGCGGCGCATCCCTTCGGAACGGACAGCATGGGGCGCGATTTGTTCATGAGGACGGTGTACGGCACGCGGTATTCCCTTGCGGTGGGTTTCTTCTCCGTGGCATTCGGCCTTGTCGTGGGCGTTTTCTTCGGGACGCTGGCCGGATATTTCGGCGGTTGGGTTGAAGAGATTATCATGCGTGTTTCGGACGTCATGGCCTCTATACCGGGCATGCTTTTGGGTATGGTTATCGTCGCCGTTTTAGGACCGAGTTTCTTAAACCTTCTCATCGCCATCGGCGTGTCGAACATCTCCGGTTTTATTCGCATGTCCCGCGCGTCGATTCTATCGGTGAAGGGCAGCGAATTTGTGGAGGCGGCGCGGGCCATCGGCATGTCGGAATTTCGCATCGCCTTTTCGCAGGTTCTGCCGAACAGCGTGTCGCCCCTCATCGTTACGGCGACGGCCAGAATTGCCACCTCTGTTTTGGCGGCGGCGGGCCTGAGCTTTATCGGATTCGGTGTGCCGGTTCCCCTGCCGGAATGGGGCGCCCTCATATCGGATGGACGCAACTACCTGGGGCGTGCGCCGCATCTGACCCTCTTCCCGGGCATTTTCATCATGCTGACAACCTTTGCGTGTTCACTTCTTGGCGACGGGCTGCGTGACGCACTCGATCCCAAACTAAAACAATAGGGTGAAGACTATGTTAGATGAATGCATGACAAACAGCGATGTGGTGCTCGACGTACAGGACCTCGTCGTTCATTATGAGCTGAAGAATGAGGTCGTGAAAGCTGTTAACGGCATAAGCTTCACACTGCAGAAAGGCCGGTCCATCGGCCTTGTGGGTGAGACGGGCGCCGGGAAAACCACCACCGCGCTGGCTATTATGAACCTTGTGCCGAAGCCGCCGGGCGTCGTCAAAAGCGGCACAATCGACGTTTGCGGATACAAAATGCTGGAGCTTAAACCGAAACAGCTGGAAAAAATCCGCGGCAAGGAAATATCCATGATATTTCAGGACCCCATGACGTCACTCAACCCGGTTATTTCCGTCGGTGAGCAGATTGCGGAAAGCGTAAAACTCCATGAAAACGTGTCCGCCTCGGAGGCATATGACCGCGCCATCGAAATGCTGGAGCTTGTGGGCATCCCCGGCGAGCGCGCCGGCGAATACCCGCATCAGTTTTCCGGCGGCATGCGGCAGCGCGTGCTGATTGCCATCGCTTTGGCCTGCAATCCCCGCATCCTGATAGCGGACGAGCCAACGACGGCGCTGGACGTCACCATTCAGGCGCAGGTTCTGAACATGATAAACGACTTAAAGAAACAGTTCGGCACGGCTCTCATTATGATTACCCACGACCTTGGCGTCGTCGCCAAGATGTGCGACGATGTGGCGGTCATGTACGCGGGGCGGATTGTTGAGAAGGGGACGTTGGAAGACGTCTTCAATGACACGAAGCACCCCTATACGGAAGGGCTTTTCAATTCGCTGCCGGATATCACCAAAAGGGAGTCGGAGCTTAAGCCCATCCCGGGTCTCATTGCCGATCCAACAAAACTGCCCGAAGGCTGCGCCTTCGCGCCGCGGTGCCAATACGCCACGGACGCCTGCCGTGAAAGACCGCCGACAATCCACCAGATTAGCCCGACGCATCTCGTTGAATGCACGGCTTACGACAACCCGGGCTTCCAAATAGAAGGGTGGCAGAATCATGGGTAATACGATTCTGGAAGTTAAAAACCTCAAGAAGTATTTCAAATCCCCCAGGGGCATGGTTCATGCCGTAGACGGGGTGCAGTTTAGCATTGAAAGAGGGCAGACTCTCGGCGTTGTGGGTGAGTCCGGCTGCGGCAAGTCCACGTTAGGCCGCTGCGTCCTGCGGCTGATTGAGCCGACGGAGGGCGAAGTGTTCTTCGAGGGAAGGGACATCTGCAAGCTGAAAAAACGGGAAATCAAAGAGCTGCGGAAGGAAATGCAGATAATCTTTCAGGACCCCTTCTCCTCCCTCAATCCGAGAAAAACGGTGCTTGAAATCATCTCCGAGCCGATTGTTTTCAACAAGCTCATGCCGGGCGCATCCCGGGCGCAGATTGAAAACCGCGTTCTGGAACTGATGGACACGGTGGGCATCGCCGAGCGCCTCATCAACGCCTATCCCCACGAGCTCGACGGCGGCCGCCGTCAGCGCATCGGAATCGCCAGAGCCCTTGCCATGAACCCCAAGTTCATCGTGTGCGACGAACCGGTGTCGGCTCTCGACGTGTCCATTCAGGCGCAAATTCTCAACCTCCTGAAGAAACTGCAGAAGGAAATGGGCCTTACATATATGTTCATCACCCATGATCTTTCCGTGGTGCACTATTTTTCAAACGACATTATCGTGATGTATCTCGGGCAGGTTGTTGAAAAGGCTCCTTCCGATGTCCTCTTCAAAAATCCCCTGCACCCCTACACGAGGGCGCTGCTGTCCTCGATTCTCGTCCCGAAAGTGGGAGGGAATCAGGATACGATTCAGCTCCGTGGCGAAGTGACGTCTCCCATCGATCCGCCGGACGAATGTCGTTTCGCAAAACGCTGCGATTATCGGTGCGAGACCTGCGAAGGCAGCAATCCGCCCCTTGTTGAGGTGGAGGAAAATCATTTCGTCGCCTGCCACTGCGTCAAACCGGGAGAGAATCTGCTGAAGAAGTCCGGAGCGGTTTCCGCCAGCTAAGCGGCTTCTGATAAATGAGTGTTATACGAGAACTTAGAGGGAGAAGTTGCAATAGATAGAAGCCTGACCGCTCGTGGGACGGCGTCGCTTTAAGCGGGCAGGTTATACTTTGGCAATTGGCATTGACATAAACGGATTGATTGAAGTGCGTCATGCTGCTCTCCGATGGGTGGTATCATGCACTTCTATTTCTGCTGAACACTTTCGAGCAGATACGCAGAAAACACACCGTTTCGCCGCCCCGCCGGCCGCAATCCACGTTAGTTTAGTGTTAAGGAGGGCCATACTTTGCCTCAGCGTTTTACCGACCTTTTGGGTGGAAGGAGTACCGCCGTTTTTCTAGGCGAGGCCGGTTCCGGGAAATCCGAAATCGCGATTAATTTCGCCCTTGGCTTAAAGGGCGAAAACGACAGAAGAATTCATTTCTTTGATATGGACCAGACAAAGCCGCTCTTTCGCTCCCGAGACGTGGCCGAGCAGATGAGAAGGGCCGGCGTCGTGTTTCACAGCAACAGCGAGGAGTCAATCGAGGATGTGGCCTCGGTTCCCCCCGGCGTCGTTGAAGCCATAAGTGAACCGGACAGCTTCGTCATCCTTGACATCGGCGGAAATGAGCGGGGCGCCAGAATGATTGGCCAGTATCACCAGTATCTAAACAGGGAGGACTGCCGGGTCTTTTTCGTGATTAACCCCTATTGCGCGTGGTCGAAGGATTACCCCGGCATTGCCGCGACCATCCACAAGATTTCCGGAGCCTCGCGGATTGAGCAAATCCATATCGTCAGCAATCCCAATTTCGGCGCGGAAACGACGGCGGAGGATGTCATCACCGGCCATGCCAGACTGAAGGGCATCCTTGAGGGACAGCTTGAAATTGCCTTTGTCTGCGCCATGGAGCACCTATATGGCGCCCTTCAATCGCGGATTGAGGAAACGCTGATTCCCATTACCAGGTTTATTCGATACCCCTGGCAGGATACGTGCGATTAACCGTTTCGTATGACGATTTGCCATTGGAAGAGTTAAGGAGATGAAACAATGCCGAAAATTGAAATCGAATCCGAATTTTGTAAGGGCTGCCTGTTCTGCGTGGAAGCCTGTCCCAAAGACGTGATTGGCACGACTTCGGCGGTGAATGACAAGGGATACCAGTATGCCGTTCCCGTTCATCAGGAAAACTGTATCGGCTGCTCAATCTGCGCAATCATCTGTCCCGACGCCGCCATCGAAGTATACAAGGAGGACTGAAAATGGACAAAGTGTTCATGAAAGGGTGCCAGGCCATCGCCGAGGCGGCCATACGCGCCGGATGCCGCTTCTTTGCGGGCTATCCCATCACGCCGCAAAACGAGGTTCCCGAGTACTTTTCCAGAAGAATGCCTGAAGTGGGAGGCGTCTTTTTACAGGGGGAGAGCGAAACGGCCTCTGCGGCCATGCTGTACGGAGCGGGGGCAACGGGGATTCGGGCGATGACGTCTTCCTCCAGCTGCGGCATCTCGCTGATGAGCGAGGCCATTGGCTGGATGGCGGGCGCGTGTATGCCGGTGGTTATCTGCAACGTCGCTCGAGGCGGGCCGGGAATCGGATCGATTCAGCCCTCCCAGCAGGACTATTTTCAGGCCACAAAAGCATCGGGCAACGGGGGATTCCGGATGCTGGTCTTCGCCCCCTCCACCGTGCAGGAAGCTGTGGATATGACATACAGGGCGTTTGATCTCGCCCAGAAGTATAAGTACCCCGTCTATATCCTCACGGATGGGTTCACCGGCGAGATGATGGAGCCGGTGGTACTGCCGGAGATGCGGTCCGAGGAGTTTCTGGCCGCCGAAAGGAAGGCCAACGATGCCTGGGCCGTCCGGGGCAGAAACGGCGCCCCGAAGGCCCACAAAATCCGCTGCGGCGCTCGTCCCGGCGTTGTCTGCACCCTCGAGGAAAAGAACATCGAAGACTGGGAAATGTACGAGCAGTGGAAAAAGGATGAAATCGAATATGAGACGTACGGAACGGAGGACGCGGAGCTGATAATCACCGCCTACGGCATCTCCGCCCGTATTGCCCGTTCCGCCGTGAGTATTCTCCGAAAAGAGGGGTATAGGGTGGGGTTCGTCCGGCCCATCAAGATTCATCCCTTCCCGGAGATTGCCTACGAGCAGCTCGACTACAGCAAACTCCGCGGCATTCTCTGTGCGGAAATGTCTATCCCGCCTCAGTTTGCCTACGATGTGGAAGCGGTTGTGCGCAAGCGCGCTCCCATTGCGACATGCCTTCGTTCCGGCGGAGAGATTATCGAGCGCTCCGCCATCATTGACGCCGCCAAGAAGCTCTACGGCGATAAATAGGGGGGAGAAGGGATATGAAAAAAGTCTACTCCAGGCCAATCGGTCTGCACCGAAATATTAACGGCTACTGCCCCGGATGCCTACATTCCGCCGCCGGTAAAATTATCATGTCGGCCCTTGAGGAGTTAAATCTCCTTGAGAAAACCGCGATGGTGGACGGCGTTGGCTGCTGTGCCAACAACAACAACTATATGGACCTTGACGCCATTGGCACACCCCACGGCCGCGCCTGCGCCACGGCCTCCGCCATCAAACGCTGCAGCCCGGAGACGATTGTGATTACATATCAGGGTGACGGCGACCTCGCCTCCATCGGCCTTGCTGAAACCATGATGGCCGCCAACCGGGGGGACAATATCACGGTGTTCTTTATCAACAACGCCAACTACGGCATGACGGGTGGCCAGATGGCGCCCACAACCCTGCTGGACATGAAAACCACCACAACGCCTTTCGGCAGAAATCCCGAGGAGCACGGTTATCCCATGGATATGTGCAAGGTCCTCAGCACCCTGAAGGGGCCTTCCTATATCGCCCGGGTGACGTGCACCGACGTGCCGAATGTCCGTAAGGCGAAGGAAGCTGTGAAGGAAGCCCTTCAGCACCAGGTGGACGGGAAGGGGTTTTCCATGGTGGAGTTCGTCTCGAACTGCCCCACAAACTGGGGGCTTACGCCGCTGGAGTCGCTGAAATTCATAAAGGAACACATGCTTGCCGAGTACCCGCTTGGGGTCTATCGAAACCTGTAGTACGTTAAATGGCGGCCGCCGCTTAAAAAAGCGGCCCCGCAGTGTTTGCCGGCCGAGTGAACCGCCGGCAAACTAACAGACAGGGGGAATCATAATTGGAAAATACAATTCTTATTGGAGGTATCGGCGGTCAGGGCATATTGATGTTCGGCCAGCTTCTTTGCCAAACTGCGTTGGAGACGACGGATAAGTACATAACATACTTCCCTTCCTACAGTATGGAAAAGCGGGGAGGTACCTCAGACTGCTACGTGACGCTTTCCGACGAGCCCGTCGGTTCACCGAAAGCCGAAAAGAGCGATTATGTCGTTATTTTTGCCAATCAGGCGCTGAAGAAGTTTGAGGATGCGCTCTATCCCGGCGGTGCCCTGTTTATCGATACGTCCGTCTGTACAGAAAAACCAAACAGGACGGACGTCCACATCGTGGAAGTGCCCGCAGGGGAAATCGCGCGGGAAATCGGGGACGCCCGGGTGGCAAACCTGTGCATGCTGGGAGCGTTTATCGGGTATACGGAGATTCTCCCGCCTGATAAAGTGCTGGCCACGGCGCTGAAAAAAATCGGGGCGAAACGTCCCGAGCTGCGCGCCCTCAACGAGGAGGCCTTTAACAAAGGCATGGAAATCGGCACCGCCGCGAAGGCCGCCCATGTCTGAAACCGTTGAGAGCGCACGTTTACCTCTCGGGTAAAGCAGAAGGGCGCCGCCTCGCCCAAGACTCTCCACGTAGGCACGCTACCGCGTAGAGGCCGCACTTGCGTGAGGGACACTGTCGCGTAGAGGCCGATTTTGCGTACCAGACACTCCTGCGCCAGCGGAAGACGCACCGAACTGAGGACTGAAATTCAATCTCCGCCACAGTCGTATTTCCCTCTCACGTAAGCGGAAGATGCCGCCGGCCTGCGAGGGTGGGAGAGACCGGAAACCCGCCATAAACACAGCCCCTCCCAAATCGGGAAGGGGCTGTTTTGCGTTTTCGTCGAGCCGGTATCCATATTGGTATACCCTTTACCGTCATATTGGTGGTGGAGAGTCGGCGGGATAAATGTTTACTGCTTCTTAAATACCACAGTTCCGATAATCTGCTTATCCCAGTCATAGAAGCGCACAGTGAGTGTGTCTGTTATCGTACCCTGACCCATTTTAATCTGTTCAAGGCCGGTAACATCATCCACATAGTGGCATATTTCCTGATATCCCGTCAGTTCGTCACACTCGACCTTTAGAATATCCAACAATGCGTCCCGATCCTCTGCTTCAATAAGAAACTCCACACTTATACCCAGCGGTGTCTCCGAGATTACTGCATCCCCGATATGAATTCTCGGTACGGCGCCGGCATCTACGGGTGAAAAGATTCCGATTTCATTTGAAGCCCCCGCTGTCAGAGTTATGGGGATTTCCAGGCGCTGAATGTTATCTGTCCCGGCTTCGTGCAAAACGAGAGTGCAATATGTATCGACCTTATCAAAGGACTGCAACAGGTCGGCAGAAAACATAATTGCCATTTCGTCCGTTGAAATGTTCTCAAAATATACGCTTGCGCCGCTGATTTCCAACTGTTCATAGTCGAGGGCGGCATTGACGAGCATAAGCGTTTTACCTTGAGACGATGCATATTCACCAAGGGTTCCTTCCCCAGCCAATCCGATGACACTCAGGGGATCGGTGAGCGCGGCGTCTGTTGGGGCAAGAACATATTTCCCTTTGCTTGATACATGTACAGTAATGATGGCTTTATTGTCATCGCAAAGAGACTCTGCAACGCGCCAGAGTATATCTTCCGTCTCGGATGTTTCTGTGTGATACTGTATGTGCTGTTCTGCGGCTTTGGGAAGTTCGGCGTCATCCGGGCTCAGTTTAGGCCAGATTTCTTTGATTCCGAACAGATTTGCCGCATAGACCACCGTACCCAGGGCGAGCAGCGCCGCGATAATTGCCACAAGTGGTACAATAAAGCGCCGGGCCGTTTTCTTTTTATAAGTGTTCATTTCAACAATCCTTTCCGGACTGTTGTCTTTTCCATGCGGGGCATAGTGGAAGGTTTCAGTAATGAACCTGTCATCCACCATGCTGATGGCTTCCGAAATGTCTTTTCGTGTCATTACAACAGCCCCTCTTTCTTCAGATAGTTTTTCAGATTCTTCCTGATACGGGAAAGGCGGACTGAAACACGGTGGCTCTTCCAGTGCATTGCTGCGGCAATCTCTTTCACAGGGTCTGAATACCAATAGCGCCTCATGAATATGTACCGGTCATCGTAGCAGAGCCTGTCAACAAAAGCATTAATTGCATTGGCAAGTTCCCGGACTTCATATTCCTCAGCCGGTGTCCCCCTGCCGTTGGGCAAGAACTCCTCGAGTTCGTCCAGAACAAGGTCGTAGGCGCTGTTACGCTTTTTGGCGGTATTGGCATGATAGCGATTGATGGCAAGGTTCCTCGCAAGCTTACACACATAGGTGAGCAGGGGAGCCGGTTTCTCCGGCGGGATGGTGTTCCATGCAGCAAGGTAAGCGTCGTTAACGCATTCCTCGGCGTCCAGAGCGTTGCCGAGAATATGTAACGCTGCTTGTCTCATCTTCGCCCCATGCTTCATGTCCAGTTCATCAATCGCCTGCTCCGAGCGCTCATAGAACAGTTGAATGATTTTGCTGTCTTCCATCCACGTCACGTCCTTTCCGTCTCATCTATGTACTAAAGAAATGAGGGGAAATATCTCACAGAAAACTAAAAATTATCTGCTTTCATCATAATAATACAAATTATAAGGCTAAGGGGCATCTTAAAAACAAACGCTAAAAGTTATTTTAAGGTTAAAATGCGCTCATATGTTGAATACATGTGTACAAGAAAATTGCAGGGAACCAGTTTTCATTTGAGTAGAGCCCTGTATGATGGTTTCGCAACGAGGGGAAGCCGTAGGCTGGATTAGAAACGGGCATGGACCGAGCAAACCGGGGCTGATGCAAATTGATAAAGGATTCCGCACCTTTACGGCGCACCCTCAGTCCAGATTAGATGCAAGATTAGATGGTGCTGATTTTTATGGTGTGGAAAAAACAGACACCGTGGTAGAAGTAAGCCCCTCCTAAATCTGGAGGGGCTTACTTTTATTAGTTGAAATTTTTCCATGGACACATCATGGGCAATAAAATCTGCTTGCAATGATGGAGAAACACTTAGCACCACAGCGAAGTTCCAAAGCCTTGGAAACACAGGAAAAGATAAAAAATCCTGTAGTCTCAATGACTACAGGATTAGAATGAATAAATGCGCGAGGCGGGACTTGAACCCGCACGTGCGTATTGCACACTAGAACCTGAATCTAGCGAGTCTGCCAATTCCACCACTCGCGCGTGTCGGCTTAGTCATATTACAACAGGAAGCGGGGATTGTCAAGACTTTCGCGGACATCTCATGCCGAGAATTTTCAGAAAATGAACCAGCTTTTACCCAATGCCTCTCGCGTTTACCCGCAGACTTTCGCGATTGCCCCTCCGGTTCTCGTGTTTGCCGGCTAACTGGCGTGTTTGTCGGCTGACTGGCGCGCCTGTCCCGTCGAACTTTCGTGGTTGCTGGACAGACGCTTGTGATTATCCCGCCCAATCCAAAGTTGCCCGAGGGGTTACATTTGCCCGGGAGATTGCATTTTGCTCGAAAGGTTTGCACTTGTCCGAGAGACTGCGCTTTCCCCGAAAGGGTTGAATATGCCGGGAAGATTGCGCTTTCCCCGAAAGAGTGTTGGCTGGACGAGAGAGGGCATTAAGCCCCAAGTGGTTTATTATGCTTGCCTGAGAAACGCATTGTGACCAAAGAAATTGCGCTTGCCTGAAAACAGATAACGCCCGAGGGGGCGATGGCCAAGAGGGTGCATGGTCGGGGTATTGACCTGCCGAGCCGGCCTTGACCGCCTTTATGTATTTTCCCCGTCAGCCTTCCCGTGCGCGGAGAATCTGCTCCACTTCATGCAGCTGCTCCAGCGTGTTCACGCCGATAATCTCCTCACCGAGGGGGCGGCGGCAGACGCCGACTTTCTCGCCCTGCTTCAGGAGCAGTTCGGGGACGTCCGTGAGATAATACTCGCCCTGCGCGTTCGTGTTGCGCAATTTGCCGAGTGCCGGCAGCAGAAGCTCCGCCTGAAAGACGTACACGCCGGCGTTGAGCTCCGTGACGGCCTTTTCCTCGGGGGTGCAGTCCTTATCTTCAACGATTTTCCGAAAGGCGCCTTCCTCGTCCCGAATGATGCGCCCGAAGGGGAGGGGCTCCTTTGTGTCACTGCTTAAAATCGTGCAGGCGCTTTCTGTCGCGAAGTGGGTTTCAATCAGCGCCCTGTATGTATCCCGCGTGATGAGGGGCATATCACCGCAGCAGACGAGCACGGCGCCGGGAAAGCCCTCAAGTAGTGGGGCGGCGGCCATAACGGCGTGCCCCGTTCCCAGCTGATCTTCCTGCACGGCGTGGGGATACTGGCCAAAACGGGCGAGGACGTGTTCTTTCTTATATCCCACCACGAGGATAATGTCCTCATCGTTTAGAAAGGACAGGCCGTCCAGCACATAATGGAGGAGGGGACGGCCGCAGGCCGCACGCATGACCTTCGGCAGGTCCTCACCCTCGGTGCGCAGGCGCGTGCCCTTTCCCGCTGCGAGAATTACGGCTTTGATGGACTTGTTCATTGTTTTACCGCCTTTGGAGAGTATTGCTTATCCGACGGAGACCGTCGGGGCGCTCGTTTCTGTAATGCGCCGGACGCTGTAGTCCCGGGAACGTAGATGCGAAAGAATGGAGCCGAGAACGGAGACGGTATTCTCCGAGCAGGCAAAAAACAGGCTCTCACGTGTTCCGGTGCGGGTGGCAAGCTGACTGGAAAAGCTGTTTAGGGTGAAATTTTTTACATACCGCCGCGTGGGAGACCAGTAGATGAGCTTGTTTTCCTGCGCCATGTCTGCCGCCGCCTCACGCACTGCGTATTCCGACGCCACAATCAGCGGCTCCGTTTTTACCGCTTCAAAAATAAGCCGTGCGGCCTTCTCGTATTCCTCAAAGGTGCCGTCTTGAAGCCACACACCGAGGGTGTGTCCGCCGGCTACGATACGGCGCAGCAGATCTCCGTTTTGGCGCGCGTCCTCCGCGGTGGCGAAGAAGCAGGCCTTATATCGCGCGGAACTAAGCTGCGAGAGCGCCATTTCCGTGCGCCCGGGGGCAAGGTCAAAGAAACCGAGGAAGAGCGTCACGCCCGGATACGTCTCCTGCGGCGTTTCCGTCGGCGTGGGGGAGACGGGCGTGCTGGGAGAGGGCTCTGTGACGCCCGTGTATTCATTATAGTATGCCTGCATGGTGGGCTTATAGAAGCTGGCGAAGGTGCGGTCGTTGAGCACGTCTTTGCTGGATTTAATGCGGATAATGTCCGCCGGCTCCGCAGATATCACGGAGTAATCCAGCCCGAAGAAGCTGCACACGAGCCAGAGGGGAACGTACACAACACCGTCCGCCGCTTTTGCCGAGGGTGAGAGTTGTTTGCCCTCATGGTCAGACACCGTTCCTGTTTTCACGTTGAAGACAAGGCGCTTCGTGCTGGAATAGATGAGGACGGTGTCTTCGCTGTTGTTACTGGCGAAGTAGACACCGAGATCGTCCGAGGAGAAAAAGGTATACGGCATATAGATGACGCCGGAGAAGTACCGGGGCATCGTCTCCTTTTCGGGGGGAAAGAGCTTGTTATTCAGGCCTGCAAACAAAACGTCCTCCGTCGCCCGGGCGGCGGGGAGCACGACGGCAAGGGAGAGAGCCAGAACAAGCAGGAATGACAGTATGCGGTTTCTCATATACCGGACTCCTTTCCCCATCGTGTATAAAGCGTTAGTTTACGCGCACGGCAAAGGCGCTCCAGTTGTCCTCGCGCATCGTCTCCAGCACCGTCAGTCCGGCGCTTTCGATGGCCCGGCGCACCTCGTCCTCCCGGGTGTCGATGATGCCGGAGCAAAGCAGAACGCCACCGGGGGAGATATAGGGGGCGATGATACCCACAAGGGCGATGTTAAAGTCGGCGCCCACGTTGGAGAAGACAAGGTCAAATTTGGTATTCCCCACATACTTTTCCAGTATACCTTTTGCCAGAACGTCTGCCACGAAGACGGTCAGCCGCCCGTCTTCGATGTTATTGATGGCGCAGTTATCACGGCAAATCGCCGGTGCGTCCGGCACGATTTCAAAACCCATGGCCTTATCCGCTCCTAAAAGCAGTGCGCCGATGGATAAGATGCCGCTGCCGCAGCCTAAATCGAGGACGGTCTTGGCGGGATAGCGTTCCGCCGCCTCAAGGCACAGGCGCGTGGTGGCGTGTCCGCCGTTGCCGAATATGTGTTTCGGGTCAATCCGCAGGACGACTCGGTCCGTCTCCGGAACGGCTTCCCATTCCGGAACGATGAGAAAGCGCTCGCCCACTTCGATGGGTTTGAAAAACTGCTTCCAGTTGTTGAGCCAATCGTCATCCCGCACGGTTTTGACGGTAAACTCATGGTGGGGCAGCGCCTTTTGAAACGTCTCCAGCTTCATGCGGCCTTCTTCGTCGTCAGAAAGGTAGACCTGCACCGACGTTTCACCCCGGTAGGCGTCAAACACCTCATCGTCCACGTAGTCCCACGCGGTGGGGTTATTGTCCAGAAATTCGCGGATGGACGCCTCGTCGTTAATGACGACGCCTTCGGCGCCAAGGTCAGTGAGCCGCTCGGCCAGTTCCTCCACGGCTTCGGGTGTTGTTTTTACGGTGACTTCAAGCCAGTTCATCTGTGCCTCCGACGGTTTTGTGGGATAGGGGTTAAAACGCCCCATGCCTTGTGCATGGGGCGCCGGTTGCGGCGGTTAGGGGCTTTTCGGCGTCACGCCTTTGGTATTCAGCAGCGTGAGGAGAACGTCTACGGCACCGTCAATTTCCGTGAAGGAGGAATTGATGGTTATGTCGTAATTATGCACGCTGCCCCAGTGTTGGTCGGTGTAGTACCGGTAGTAGTTGGCGCGGCTTTTGTCGATTTTGCGAATCTTCTCAAGGGCGCCGGCCTCGGGGAAATTGTACTTTTTTACGGCGCGGATGATGCGGTCTTCCAGTTTGCCGGAGATGAACACCCGCACAAGGCCCGGTTCGTCCCGCAGGATGTAGTCGGCGCAGCGGCCCACAATCACGCAGCTTGATTTGGCGATGTCGCGGATGACTTCCGCCTGCGCCAGGAAAGTCTTGTCGTTAACGGGCGTGTCGATGTATCCCATGGCTGTGTAGCCGGCGAAGGTGGCCGTTAAGGGGATGTTGTATATCGGCGCGCCGGCGGATTTTTCCTCGGTCTTTTCAATGAAATCGTAAGACAGGCCGCTCTTTTCCGCGGCCATTTGGATGATGGCCTTATCGTAAAAGGGGATGTCGAGGCGCCTTGCCAGCTCCTCGCCGATGAGCCTGCCGCCGCTGCCAAATTCACGGCTGATCGTTACAATATACTTATCCATAACAGCCCTCCCGGTTTCCGACACAGCCAGCTTATCTCCTCTTGCTCTTTACCCAAGGGGCATGGCGTGTCTTTATGGGAGCATTATACCATAAGGGGAGATTTTTTCAATGAAATCTTCGCTTTGGAGCCCTTTTCGCCTATTTAGACTTTACAATTAGAACCAGTTCCATTACTATTATGTGCAAACCACGGCAGAGGAGGAGAAAGATGCAGATTCTATCAAAAGATTTCGTGTTTTTTGACGGGGCGCAGGGCTCACAGCTCCAAAAGAGGGGGCTTTTACCCGGTATGCGGGCCGACATTATGAACATGACGGCGCCGCACATTGTTGAGGAAATCCAAAATGGTTACGCCCGCGCCGGCAGTGACATCCTCTGCACGAATACCTTCGGCGCAAACGCCCGGGAACTTCATGGCACGGGCTACAGCGTGGATGAGGTTATCTCCGCCGCCGTGGCCATCACAAAGCGCGCCGGCATGGGCAAGACCCTCACGGCGCTGGATGTAGGGCCCATCGGCGAATTTCTGGCCCCGAACGGAAACCTCAGTTTCCAAGAAGCGTACGAGCTGTTTCGCCAGCAGGCCATCGCCGGAGAGAAGGCGGGGGTGGACCTTGTGGCCATCGAGACCATGAGTGACCTTCTTGAAGTGAAGGCGGCGATGCTGGCGATAAAGGAAAACACAAACCTGCCCATTTTCGTCACCATGACGTTTATGAAATCCGGGCAGACGTATTTCGGCTGCACGCCGGAGAGCTTCGCCCTTACGGCGGAGCGTTTGGGCGCGGCGGCGGTGGGGCTCAACTGCTCCCTAGCGCCCCGGGATTTGATACCCGTGGTGCGGCGCATGGCGGGTGTAACGCGCCAGCCCCTCATCGTAAAGCCCAATGCGGGCATGCCGGATTTAAATGGCGAATACAACCTCAGCCCGGAGGATTTTGCCGGGCAGATGGCGGAGTTTGCCGCCCTTGGGGCGCGCATTGTGGGCGGCTGCTGCGGAACGACGCCTTCGTACATAAGCGCCCTGCGCGAAAAGTACGCAAATCTCAAGCCCGCGCCGTGCAGGGTGGAGGATACCTCCGGCCTTATCGCCTCGCCCACGGCGCTGGTGGAGGCTTCGGGCTTAAAAGTACCGGCGGAACGGGGGGCGAAGGGGCTGTCTCCTGAAGAGACGGCTGAGCGCGCCCTCGGGCAGGCGGAGGAGACGGGGGCGGAGGTTGTCTTCGTTTCCCTTGAAGGGCTTTCGGCGCAGGAGGCCGAGAGCGTTGTCACTTTGATTCAAAGCCAGAACAGCCGGCCTCTGTGCTTTCTGTCCGGGTCGAGCGCAGCCCTTGACGCGGCGCTGCGGGTGGTATCGGGAACGGCGGCTGTTTTGCGCGGGTGCTGCCCGGAGGAGACGGCCCTTGCATCGCGGTACGGCGCGGTGCTTGTATGCTAAGTTCGGGAGGAAAGTATGACAAATCATGAGTTTTTGCCGGCAGATATCCTCCTGCCGTGCAGTGCAGATATGACGCGCTGGAGCGTCATCGCCTGCGACCAGTTTTCATCCCAGCGGGACTACTGGGAGCGGGTTGAGAAGTTTGTGGGGGCCGCGCCCTCCACGCTGCGCCTGATTGTTCCGGAGGTCTATCTGGAGGAGAAGCAGCCGGAGGAGAGCGCCCGGGAGATTGCGGGGACGATGCGGGGCTATATAGAAAGCGGCCTGTTTCAGACCCTCCACCAGTCCTTTGTCTACGTGGAAAGAACGCTCGCAGGCGGTGCGGTGCGCCGCGGCCTTGTGGGGATGCTGGACCTTGAGCAGTACGACTTTACCCCCGGCACATTAGCGCCCGTCCGCGCCAGCGAGCGCACGATACTTGAGCGCCTGCCCGCCCGCATAGCCGTCCGCCGGGGCGCACCCATTGAGCTGCCCCACATCATGGCCCTCATCGACGACGCGGAAGAGCGCGTTATTGAGCCGCTGGCGGAAAAAACGGCGGAGCTTGAGCGGGTGTATGACTTTGAGCTCATGGAAGGCGGCGGCGCAGTGCGGGGCTGGCGCGTCTCGGGAGAGACGGCGCAACAGGTGCTGAAGGCGCTGCAGGATTTGCCCACGCGAAACGGTGTGCGCATCGTCATCGGAGACGGAAACCACTCCCTTGCTGCGGCCAAGGAGATGTGGGACGAGATAAAGTCCCGCCTGCCCGTCGCAAGGTGGGAGCATCACCCCGCCCGGTACGCCCTCTTGGAGCTCAACAACGTCTACGACCCGTCCATCGAATTCGAAGCGATTCACCGTATCCTCTTCGGCGTTGATACAAAAGCGTTTTTGTCGGAAGCGGAGCAGGCCCTGACCGCAGGGGGCGGGGAGGGCTATCCCATCCGTTTTGTGACGCGGGACGGGGAGGGGGTCATCACCATCCGCGCCGAGAGCGTCGGCGGGATGATTGCCCGTCTGCAGGCGTTTCTTGACGACTTCGTCTCCCGCTACCGCTGCGCCATTGACTATATCCACGGGGAGGACGCCGTGACGGAGATGGCACAGCAAGGCGGTGCCGTGGGTATTATTCTGCCCGCCATGCCCAAGGACGGTTTTTTCAAGACCGTGGAGGCGGGGACGGTGTTCCCCAAAAAGAGCTTTTCCATCGGTCACGCCCGGGATAAGCGCTATTACCTTGAAGCCCGCCGAATCGATACGGCGCGGTGAGTGCGCTTGAGGAGAAAATAAAGCGCCCGACTCGTTTTCGAGTCGGGCGCTGTTTTCGTTTTGCGTGAACACTTGCTTAAACGCGAGAATACCTTATCTTTGCCGCTTCATAAAACACGGGCAAATCTCGGCTTCATTCGCCACTTTGAACGAGGATTCAACAATCGGAAATAGCGTAAAATGCATTAATTTACCCATTTTGTCACCATTGTGCGGTTTATGTTTTAATATCGTTTAATCATCTCTTACTTAGTTTGAACGCATATTCAATAGCATCGAAAGTGCCGGTTTTGCCTACGCCCGCTGCAAAAGCATGGCGCATACCCTTTTCGTCGCCTGTATTCCGCCGAAAAACGGCGGGAGCGCCTTATTCGCAGGCTTCGTCCGCCGCTTTGATAAGCCGGTGAAACCGCTCCAGCTTATCCGGCTCGGTAACGGGCTCCCCCGATTCAAAAAATGTTATCCTTCCGCTTCCGTCCGCCTGCAGGCCCCTTTCGGCGATGGCGGCGGCGAGGCGGCGCACCGTGCCGAGGTTGCCGTCGATGAGGTCGACCTCAGGCCCCACGATGCTTTGTATGTGTTTCTTGAAGAAGATAAAGTGGGTGCAGCCGAGGACAATGGCCTGATAGCGCCCAAAGTCAAAGGGCTTAAACTGCTCCCGCAGATACGGCTCCACAGATTCCTTGTCAAACCGCAGCGCCTCAGCCAGCGGGACCAGCCCCCCAAGAGGGAGCAGGTCGATAAACTCCTCGCAGTCAAGCCGTGCCACCAGATTGCGAAACTTCTCCTCACGAAGTGACAGCTCCGTGGCCGTTACGAGGATACGCTTATCCTTATGGCACTCCACGGCGGGTTTCACCGCCGGCTCCATGCCGATGATGGGGGCGCCGTATTTGTCCCGCAGCGTCTCAATAGCCGCGCTGGTGGCGGTATTGCAAGCCACCACGAGGACCTCCGCACCGTGACGAAAAAGAGAGTCCGCCGCCGCGAGGGCGCGGGCGCGCACCTCATCCTTCGTCTTCGTCCCGTAGGGGACAAAGCGGGTGTCGGCGTAGTAGAGATAGTCGGCACCGGAGATTTCCCTGAGGGCGCGGGCTAAGACGGTGAGCCCGCCGACGCCGGAATCAAAAAAACCGATCTGCATGCAGTGAAACTCCTCGGCTCATAATCGGGTGTGGCCGCCGGCCCGATTTTGGCGGCGGCTGAAGAAGCGCGTGTCTTTTGCCGCGCTTGTATTCCCCCTACAGGGAGACTATAATAAGAGAAAATCCAAGTATTCCGCCCCTTATTCGATGGCGTATTCCTCAAGGGCGTTATGTAACAGGAACATGGGCGCCACGAGGCGGTAATCCGGCAGCGTCATGGCGATATCCCGGGAGGCATAGTAGATGGCAAGGCCGTTGACGCTTGTCCAGAACAGGATGGCAAGCTCTAAAGGTTCGGCGTCTACAACGGAGCCTTCCAGCTGGCCCTTTCTGAATATCTCCGCCATGATGCGGTAGGACACGTCGCGTTTTTTATCCAGCTGCGCCTGTGCATCTTCGGAGATGTCCGCCTGATACGTCGCCTGAGAGATCATGCGACACGTCTGGCGGAAACGGTAACTCGTCTCGATGGTCTTAAACAGGACTTTCAGTGCGTAGAGGATGCGATACCCGTAGGGCTTGTCCATATCGCGGACAAACCGGGCCGTATCGTTGATGCGCTCGAGGGCGTCGTCCACAAGGTCGACGTAAATGGCCTCCTTAGAGGGATAGTAGTAGTAGAGCAGACCCTGAGCGATGCCCGCCGATTCGGCGATATCGGAGATGCGCGTGGAGTAATACCCCTTCAGGGAAAACAGGTCCAAAGCCGTTGTGAGAATCAGTTCGCGCTTCGCGTCTCGAATCTTTTTGTTTTGTTCGGCTGTCCTCGCCATGAAAGTACACCACCTCTTTTGCCGGGCTTTACTGAACATAAATTCAATATATGCCACGACGTAGTATTTGTCAAGATAATACTGGAAAGACGCGTTTTTCTTGCTATACATTCATATATTGCCACAAATAGTGTGTCGAGTTTGGCAGAAGGACGGCGGGTTGGCAGGCGGAAAGGGAAGGAGAGACTGAAATGAATCAGATTGGGCAGGAAGTTGAAAAAATGCTGCGGGAAAACGGCGTCGCCGACGTGGGATTTTCCCGGCCGGAGGACGCGCCGGAAGGATTGGGGACGGCCCTGTCCATCGTGGTGCCCCTTCTTGGCGCCGTGGTGGACGAAATTGACGGCGGGCCCACCCATACATATTTTCACCACTACAGGACGGTCAATGCCTTTATCGACCAGATGCTCCTGCGCGCTGGACTGATGCTGCAAAAGGAGGGCTACCGCGCCGTTCCGATTCCGGCGTCCCAAACGCTACACGAAGGCGGAAAGCGGGAGCACATCGGGCGGTATTCACATAAAAAAGCGGCCGTTAAAGCAGGGCTTGGAACGGTGGGAAAGAGCAGTCTGTTCCTCCACTGCGTCCATGGGCCTCGGGTGCGCCTCGGCACCCTGTTTACCGACTGCCCCATTGAGCCGGCCACTCGGCATGCTCCATACATCTGCGGCGACTGCCACCTGTGCGTGAAGGCCTGTCCCGCCGGCGCGATATTAGGCGGGGACTGGCACCCCGGCATCGCCCGTGAGGAGATTTTCGACCCCCACCGCTGCAACACATACATGCGGGAGCATTTTATGAAAATCGGGCGGGGCGCAGTCTGCGGGATTTGCATGTGCGTCTGCCCCGCCGGCGCCCGTGGGAGCTGTGCCCAAAACGGCGGAAAACAAGGGCGTTAGGGCGCTGCTTTACGTTGAATTTCGATTCAGAGGCGTTTCAGGGCGCCATGCGGGTGTTTTGAGACGCGGAAAGGGATAAAGATGAAAAACAACATAGTGCTCATCGGCATGCCCGGCGCAGGAAAGAGCACAGTGGGGGTTGTGCTGGCAAAAACCCTCGGCATGCAGTTTGTTGATACGGACCTCATCCTTGCCCGTCAGCTGGGCATGACTCTGCAGGAATACATTAACCGGCACGGCATCGAGAAGTTTATGGAGGAGGAGGCCCGTTGCGGGCGGGAGCTTGAGTGCGAGGACACGGTCATCGCCACGGGCGGCAGCATGGCCCTGCGTGACGACGCCATGGCGAACCTCAAGCAGGGGGCCATCACGGTGTTTATCGACCTGCCTGTTGGCGTGATACGGCGGCGGCTTCGGAACATCAAAACCCGGGGCGTTGCCATGGCGCCGGGGCAGACAATCGGAGACCTGTACCGCCGCCGCCTACCCCATTACCGCAGGCACGCGGACATGACCGTCCCAAAGCAGTACAATCCCCGCATGAGCATCGAGGAGATGGTGGAGGAGATTGTGCGGAGGCTGGCGAGGGAAGGGAAGAAGGGAGAAGCTCAATATGGGCGCCGGTAGAATCATCGCCACGATTGTGTTCGTGTTCATCGGCGGCGCGATTTTTGCCCTTGGGCTGATTCAGAGGAAGAACAGCGACGTGGGCCAAAGCAAACCTTCCGGCGTAAGCGGCCTTTTTAAGCCGAAGCGAAAAAGCCGAAAGCAAGGCCTGATGCCCGGGACGAACGGGATGATTATCATCGTCCTTCTCCTCGTGGCACTGATTTTCTACGTTTTAGTTATGCAAAAGTAAGGAGAAGACCTTTAAAGCTGCGCCTTAAACAAGCGAAACTTCCGGCGTCTTGAGTGCCTGCGCGGGGAGATGGCCTGCCGCGGCCCCCACCGGGAGGCGGAAAATCTTCTGGTAAAGCCAACCAGTTTAATTAACCGCACCATGCAGGAGGCTGCCGTATCAGATAGCGAAAAGGTGAAAAGTTGGGCTATATAAGTAGAAAATACTGGATTTTAGCGGCGCTGTTTGTGCAGGATAAACATAAATTGGCGGACAGATTGAGGTATGGCGCCTGTTTTCAAGTGGTGCTCAATCCGCTATAATAGGACGCAAGGGTCGGGAGCGCGCCGGCGGTTCAGGCCGAAGTCGCGCGCGGCGCCCCAATTTGTAAGCAAGGATGTTTCGATGAATACTTTTTCGCATATCATGCTGGGAGATTACATCCTGGAGGCGATATATGACCGGCACGGCATCGTGCTGCACAGGAAGAGCTTTCTTTTAGGGAATATCCTGCCCGACTGTCAGCTCTCCTTCATGTCCCGTCCCCACCAGCCGGAGTACTGGCAGGACTACATAAACGGGCAGGTTGCCCGGCTGCTCCGGGAAAAAACGGGCAGCCGCACCTTCGGCCGCCGATATTCCCTGCGCTTGGGGATTATATGCCACTTCTACACCGACTTTTTCTGCTACGCCCACAACACCGCCTTTTCCGGCACCTCTCGGGAGCACTTAAAGTACGAGTGGGACATTCACCGCCGCATCAAAAGGGGGATAGCGCCCGTGCCCCTTGCGTCCCTGGACGAAGCCCTCTGCCACGGCATGACGCCCCACGAGATTCACGAAGGCTTTGCCCGGCTCCACCGGGAGTACACGGTGCGGATTGGCCCCTCGGAGCGGCGGGACATCCGCTATACCCTCCGCGCCTGCATCGACGCCGTAGAGCGCATCGCCCTCTGCTCCGCAGCGGGAAGTACGAAGCGGGAACTGCTACTTCCGGCGCCGGTTATCCCGCCCGCAGTGTAATGGAAGAAAAGGCAGGCAATCGCCTGCCTTTTGTGTTTTAAATGGAGTCAGGCGACCTGTCTTTCCACGTGGCAAAAAGGAGCCTTCCGTACAGGGATACCGCTTCTTTTGCCCCATCCCGCTTTAGAGAGAAGGGGGAGAAGCGGGGGGCGCTTTGTGATTGACAAAACGAGATTTTTGGTCAGGCGATCTTCCCGTGCCGGCGCGCCTTTAAAAAGCCCGTGCAAAAGGGATAGAGCATAAAACAAAGGCGACACGCTCAGCCCGCAAGAGGGCGCAGGCATTTTTGACCGTGCAGGTGAATATTTACAAAAATGCAATGATAACTGGGCGGGAATGTGGTATGCTGTTATCAGGACTACAACGTGTAGAAAGGATGAGGGATATGTTCGAGCGGTATAAGGAAAAAACCTTTATATCCCGCGTATTTTTTAACATGACATGGGCGCTGGCGCTCACGGGCCTGACGGCTCTCGGCGTGGCGAGTTATCCGCCGTTTCTCAACGCAGTGGCGTCGAATCCCGCCGGTATGATGATTCTCGTTCTTCTGGAGTTTGTGCTGGTGGCCTATCTCTCCCGCCGTATCATGGAGCTGAGCATCGGGGCGGCGTACCTGGGCATGATTGCGTTTTCCGTTATAAACGGCGTGACGCTGTCGTTACTTTTTATCCTGTACACGGCCCAGTCAATTGTTCTCGTGTTCTTCGCCTCAGCGGCACTGTTTCTCGTAACGGGCGCGTGGGGGTACTTTACAAAGCGGGATCTGTCCACAGCGGGGCGCTTTCTCTTCATGACCCTGTTCGGGCTGATTCTCGTCTCCCTTCTCAACTTCTTCTTCCGTAGCGAAGCGGTGATGTACCTGTACAGTATCGTGTCCGTTCTCGTCTTTTCGGGGCTGACGGCGTACGATATGCAGTTTTTGCGCAGGCTCTTTGAGTTTACGGATTTGACTGGGGAGCAGTACGAGAAGCTGGCCATCGTGGGTGCCTTGCGGTTGTATCTCGACCTGATTAACATCTTCCTCAGCCTCCTTCGCCTGTTTGGAAGACGGCGCTAAAACATGATAACGCAAAACCGCCGCACTTTTGTGCGGCGGTTTTTGCGTTTGGGGTAGGAGGTTAGTTACAGGCCGAGATAGGCCTTTTTTACATAGTCGTTTTCAAGCAGATTACAGCACTGGTCGCACAGCACCATGCGCCCGTTTTCAAGGACGTAGGCACGGTCGGCAATCTCCAGCGTCTGGCGCACGTTCTGCTCCACCAGCAGAATGGTAATGCCGCGCTCCCGCAGGGTCTGGACGATGCGGAAGACTTCGCTCACGATAATCGGCGCAAGGCCGTAGGACAATTCGTCGATGAGAAACAGCTTCGGGCGGGACATCAGCCCCCGGCCTAAGGCCAGCATCTGCTGCTCGCCGCCGGAGAGGGTGCGGGCCAGCTGTTTTTGCCGCTCCTTCAGGCGGGGAAACAGCTCAAACACCATGTCCATCAGCTCTTTGCGCTCTTTCCAAATCGACTTCGGGTAAGCCCCCATCTCGAGGTTTTCCCGGATGGTCATATCGGGGAAGAGTTTGCCCCCTTCTGGGAGGTACGCGATGCCCATTTCCGTAATGGCGTTAGTGGGGAGGGCGTCTATCCGCTGGCCCATATAGGTGATTTCGCCGGACTGGGGCCGCACGAAACCCATGATGGAGTTTAATAGCGTCGTTTTTCCGGCGCCGTTTGCCCCCAACAGGGCCACGATTTCCGCCTGCTCCACATTCAGCGACACGTCCCACAGCACCTGCACGTTCCCGTAGGCACAGTTTACGTTTTTCATCTCGAGCATGCTCATTGCGTCATCTCCCCCAGATACACTTCAATGACCGTCTTGCTGGAGGAAACCTCCTTAGGGGTCCCCTCCGCGATTTTCGCCCCGTGGTGAAGGACGACAATCCGGTC